>NZ_JASCOY010000029.1:0-62278 GCF_029960075.1 Pseudomonas sp. PS02290 | reverse complement strand
GCTGCGAAGCAGTCGTGAAACCCGACACCCCGGTAATGCCTGACACACGGCACGCACCGGTTTGCTGCCGCTGCGCGCCAGATCGCGAGCAAGCTCACTCCTACAGTTTTCTTCCGCAGTGCTCGACGAATTCGCGGCGGGGGTGGACGGTTCTATTCAACCTTCCTGAACACAAACACCAACCCCACCACAATCAGCACCATCCCCAGCATGCTCATCAGCGCGAGGCGGTTGCCGTAGATCAGGTAGTCCATGATCGCGGTGACGCCGGGCACCAGGTAAAACAGGCTGGTAACGTTAACCAGATTGCCTTGCGCGATGAGCCGATAAAGCAGAAACGTCGCCAGCACCGACACCACCAGCCCCATGTACAGCACCGGCACGAAGAAGCCGAGGCTGTGTTCGAAATGAAAGGGCTGAAACGGAACGAACACGGCACACACCAATGTCCCCGCGAGGTATTGCACCGGCAACGTGCCGAGGGGGTTGTCGGTGATGCGTTTCTGCATGATCGAGCCGCCGGTCATGCTCAACATGCCAAGCACGCCGAATGCCATGCCGGCGAGGGATCCGCCGTTGCCGATGCCTTGCCAGACCACCAGCACCAGGCCGGCCAGCCCCAGAGTCAGGCCAAACATGCGGGACCCCGAGCGGCTGCGTTCAACCAGCACGGCCGTGAGTATCGGTTGCACGCCCATGATCGTGGCCATGACGCCGGGCGCGACTTTCATGTCCAGCGCCAGCAGGTAGCAGATCTGATAAGCCCCCAGCAGCACCGCCCCTGTCATCAACGCAAAGCCCATCGACGCGCGGGTGGCGGGAAGCTTGTAACCCAAGGCCGGGATCAGGATCGCCAGCGCCACAAGCGCCAGCAGGAAACGGAACAGTAGAAATGCAAACGGTGAAGCGTGGGTCAGGCCCCACTTGGAAACGATCGCGCCGCTGCTCCAGAGCAGGACGAAAAGCGTCGTCGTGGCCATTGAGGCCAAGGCTTTATTAGCGAACATGAGTCACCTGTGATTCAGACAAAATCGGACCCGGAACGAACCGGATTCACGGATGTTTTGCGGGCGTTTGCAGGCTTCGGTCGACAGCGTTGACGCAGTCGCTCAGCCGAGCACAACGACGCCTGGCGGTGCAACGACGCACACGACAGGACTGTTCACAGATGGGGGTGGCGGGTAGCGAGTGATGAAGGCGATTTGCATGCAGCTGCACGGTTCCGCAACAGCGCGAGCCATGGCGGATAAAGCGAACCGGGTGCGGGATGCAGGCATCGTGCTCATCTTCTGGAAGGAGTGACTCGGTGTTGCCAAGTGTTACGGCACGACGCCGACTATAACCAGCCAGCGGTGCCTCGTGCAATGCCATAACGCGACGTCGTGAATTGCCCTGATGCAGCGCTACCAGGACAGCTTCAGCTCGACGCCGAGGTAATTGCTGTCGTCCCCGCCGGCATCGCGCACTGACTGGCCGACGTCGTAGTGCACCGCCTCGACCGCGCCGCTCAGATTAGGGGTGAACGCATAGTCCGTGCGCACCTGCCCGTAAGCGCCGGTCCAGCGACTGCCCTGCCCCGCGGTTCCGGCCACCGCGATGTTGGGCTGCACGTAAACGGCGTCTTCGGTGGTCTCCCGCCATTGCAGGCCAAGGGCCGTCTGAATGCTCAGCTTGGCGATCGGCTTGATGGTAATCGACGGTTTGACGTGCAGGATGTTGGCATAGCCGGTGTAGCCCCCCAACGAAAAATAGTAGCCGTTGGGGAACAGCGGATTGAACGTGCCCAGCGTGCCGTCGCCGTTGTTTCGGTCGCCCGACGCGGCGTCCAGTTGCAGACCCAGACGCGGCGTCCAGCTGACGTCGGTAAACGTGTAGCCCACGCGGCTGCCCGCCGCCCACGCGCGAATGCTTTTGGCGCCGACCGAACCGGTCTGCCCCATCGCCTCCAGGTCCCAGTCGTAGCCATCGGCCGCGCCGCCGAGCCGTGCGTCAAAGATATTTCGGTGCTCAGCGCCGTTGGCATCGAGGTAACTGGCGTCGTCGCGTTCATACAACCCGACATAGGCCGACAGCTCGTTACTGCCGCCCACCAGCCGCTCGGCGCGCAGCATGTGAAAGCGAAACTCGTGGTTCGAGCGATCGTCGAAGTGGCGCTCGTCCTGGTATTGCACCGGTCGGCTGGCAATCGCGATGAAGCGCCACAGCCCGGTCTCCCAGTCCGCCCACAAGGCATCGAACGATTGGCGCACGTTCGGTCCGTCGCGGGAGGAAATAAAGCGCTGCAAGTCGAAGGCGAAATCCTGCCGTCCCACACGCGCCTTGAAGGTGTTGTCTCCCAGCTTTTTGGTGTACTCCAGAAACGCCAGGCGCAGGTCGGTGCGATTCTGGTCAGCGCCGCCAATGGTGGTTTTGTCGTAGGCGCGCACGTCTTCCAGCTGGGTAAACACGCGCCAGTTTTCATTGAAGTGCAGATCGACGTGCACCTGAAAGCGCTGCAGCAGATACCGGTCCCGGGCGACATTTCGCGTACCGAACGCGCTGGCGTCGTTCATCTCGAAACGCTCACGCAGGGTGCTGCCCAACGACAGGTATGTCTGGGTGTTGTCCGAAGACAGCGAGATGTACTTCAGGCTGTCCAGCGGCGCTGTCCTGAGGGTTGGATTGGCCAGCACCGACCAATCCTCCTGCCAGCGATTGGTCTTGATCGCCGGCCTGGTTTCAGCCTCGTCAGCACGGGCCGGGCTGCTGGCCATGGGCAGCGCGATTGCCAGGCACAGACCACTCAAACCTGAAGTGAATCGAGCACTCGCCATCGGTCAACCGGCCGCAGCGGTCTGATGAATTTCAGCGACGTAGCCACCCGGAAACTCTACAACTGCCGCCGTACGTCCTGCGCTGGTAAAGGGCTCGACGATCACGTTCACGCCAGCCGCCTTGGCTTTGCTCAACGTATCCTGCAGATCGCCAACCTCATAGCCGGTGTTCTCGTGGCCGAACGGATACGGCAGATGGCCGTCGGTGGCCAGCACGACCATTTTGCCGAACGGCGACTCGATGCGAATGCGGTGGAAAGTGGCATCGGCGCGACCGATCTCGATGCCCGGCGCTTTCTTCTCGTCGCTGACAACTTTGCCGTGGGAGAACGCGATAAACGCTTTTACGAACGCGGCAGCCCGGTCGTTGGACACGTAGACGCGATTCTCGGGAATGGTCTGGAACGGTGCGTAACTCGGCACTTTGGTGTGCCAGTAAAGCTGCATATTCACGCCACCCGGCCACTGCACGACGGCGTCGCGACCGATGGGGTCCGGGAAGTCCGAAACGATGACGTCGGCGCCGGCCTGACGCGCTTCTTTGATCGCCAGGTCCATGTCCTGGACCAGATAGCCGTTGCGCTCATCGCCAAATGGACGAGGGATCGGGGTCTTGAAACCGAACAGCGACACCGTGCCGACCGGCGTTTGAATCAACTGGGACGTCGTGCTGCTCGGCACCGGCAAGACATTGACCACCACCTGTGGCGTGCTCTGGCCGCCGAACGTCGCGGTGAAGCTCTGAACGAAGCGATCCACGTCCGCAGGCGCGACGTAGACGTGGGTGGTGTCGTATTGAGGCGCAACGGCCACGGCGGCGGACTGGGCAAAAGCAACGGTCGGTGCAACCACGGCCGCCATCGGACCGGCCAGGCCGAAAAGCGTGGCGGAAAGCATCAGGAATCTGGCGCGCATGAACATCGTCTCCGGGCAAAAGGGCTGAACGCAGGGTCCGCCGACTGGCCCGGAGAGGATTGAATAGACGTGCTATTTGCCGGTTATGCCCTTGCGCCAGGCATAAAAAAAGCGCCGCTGCACAGGGTGCAACGGCGCTTGGTAAAGCCGGGTTTTTAGCCGAATAGCCAGTAGCCCAGCAGCGTTAGCACGATCACCGCCAGCACCGGACGCAGGATGCGATAGGCCTTGGGGTTGGCGCGTTTGAACTGCTTGACCTTGCCACTGAAGCTGTTACTGAAGCGCTTGCTGAACGCATAGGCCTGATTGATCCCGCCAACGCGTTCGTCATCGGTGTTCTGCGGCGCTGTGGCACGACCCAGAAAAGCGCTGACGCGGCGGTTGACCGCGGTCATGAAACGATTGCTCAGCGGCCGCTCGATGTCACAGAACAGAATCACGCGGGTGACGTCGGTTTCGTTCTTGACCCAGTGCACGTAGGTTTCATCGAACATCACGTCGTCACCGTCGCGCCAGGCGTAGACCTGACCGTCGACAAAGATGCGGCAATCGTCGGAGTTCGGCGTCGACAGGCCCAAGTGATAACGCAAGGAGCCGGCAAACGGATCGCGGTGCGGGTTCAAGTGACTGCCACCGGGCAACAAGGCGAACATCGCGCCTTTGACGTTGGGAATGCGGCTGACCAGTTCGACCGTCTTGGGGCACAGCGCCTCGGCGGACGGCAGCGGTTTGTCGTACCACTTCAGGTAAAAACGCTTCCAGCCTTTCTTGAAGAACGAACCAAAACCCGCGTCGTTGTCCTTCGCGGCGGCACGGATATAGCCTTCGTCGAACAGGTGCATGGCTTCATCACGGATGGTTTCCCAGTTATCACGCAGCACATCGAGCTCGGGAAACTTGCTGCGGTCCAGATAAGGCTTGGACGGCACGCTGGAGAAGAGGTACATCAAGGCGTTATACGGGGCGAACAGTGCGGAGTGATTCACGAACTGGCGCAATACCGGCAAACGCGCCTTGCCGCGCAGATGCACGTACAGCGTGCTGCCGACAAACAGCAGCAGAATCGCCGCTTTGACAGCAAAAGAAAGGGTCATGAAACTCTCCTTGGAACAGGGCCGAACCGCGCGGCCCGAAGCTTACGCCGCTGAAACCGCCGCCGGATGACCTGGGACAATCTTCCGGCGGGTTTCGAATGGCGGCCATCATAAGCCTTAGTCCGCCGGGTAAAAAGCCGAAGCGGCCGCCAACACGACTATTGGGTCAGCTCGCGTTCAGTAAACAGGTCGCTGAAGAGCATGCTCGACAGGTAGCGCTCGCCCGAATCCGGCAGCACCACCACGATCGTCTTGCCCTGCATTTCCGGCTTCTCGGCCATCCGCACCGCTGCGTGCATGGCCGCGCCACAGGAAATACCGCAGAGAATCCCCTCCTCCTGCATCAGGCGCAGGGCCATGGCCTTGGCTTCTTCGTCACTCACCAGTTCGACGCGGTCGACAATCGAGAGGTCGAGGTTTTTCGGGATGAAACCCGCGCCAATGCCCTGAATCTTGTGGGGGCTGGGTTTGATCTCTTCACCGGCCATCGCCTGGGTGATGATCGGCGAGCCCAGCGGTTCGACGGCCACCGAAATGATCGGCTTGCCCATGGCGTGCTTGATGTAGCGCGAGACCCCGGTGATCGTGCCGCCTGTGCCGACGCCCGCAACCAGCACGTCGATAGCGCCGTCGGTGTCGTTCCAGATTTCCGGGCCGGTGGTTTTCTCGTGAATGCCCGGGTTGGCCGGGTTCTCGAACTGCGCCGGCATGAAGTACGTGGCGGGGTCACTGGCAAGCAACTCCTCGGCCTTGGCGATGGAGCCTTTCATGCCCAGCGCCGGCTCGGTCAGCACCAGTTCGGCGCCCAAGGCCTTGAGCACTTTGCGCCGCTCTATGCTCATGGAGGCCGGCATGGTCAGTGTCAGCTTGTAGCCACGGGCTGCGGCAACAAAGGCCAGGCCGATGCCGGTGTTGCCAGAGGTGGGTTCGACGATGGTCATGCCGGGCTTGAGTTTGCCGCTGCTTTCGGCGTCCCAGATCATGTTCGCGCCGATCCGGCACTTGACGGAGTACCCCGGATTACGCCCCTCGATCTTGGCCAGGATAGTGACCCCGCGCGGCGCGATTCGGTTGATCTGCACCAGTGGCGTATTGCCGATGGAATGGGCGTTATCTGCGTAAATACGGCTCATGACCGGGTCCTTGTGCAGGTTTGGAAAAGCTCAAAGCCTATGCCTTGAGCCGGTGCAACGTCCAGTCGAAGCGAACCGATCACATCGCCAGCAGTCAACAAAACTACGTCACTGGAGGGTGGAGACATGAAACGTCGTTACAGCTGGCCGTTATGGACAATTGTTGGCTTGGTGGTGTTGCTGATCGCAGTCCACATCGCGCTGCCCTACGTGGTGCGCAATTACCTCAATGAAAAACTCGCCGACATGGGCGACTACCGCGGTCAGGTCACCGATGTGGACCTGGCCCTGTGGCGCGGGGCGTACCGCATCAATGGCCTGAAAATCGTCAAGGTCGACGGCAAGGTGCCCGTCCCGCTGCTGAATGCGCCGGTCATCGACCTCGCTGTCAGCTGGCACTCGCTGTGGTACGACCATGCCGTGGTCGCCGAGGTCGCATTCGTCAGCCCTGAACTCAACTTCGTCGACGGTGGCGCGGACAAGCGCCAGTCCCAGACCGGTGCGGGCACTGACTGGCGCGCTCAGCTGGACAAGCTGCTGCCGATCACCCTCAACGAGATGCGCATTCAGGACGGCAAGATCACGTTCAGCAATTTCAACTCGACGCCGAGGGTAAAAATCGATGCCGACAACATCAACGCCAGCATCTATAACCTGACCAACGTCGAAGACAAGGCCGGCAAGCGCGATGCCCGTTTCGAGGGCAAGGCCATGCTGCTGGGCCACGCGCCACTGGAAAGCACCGCGACGTTCGACCCGTTCAGCCTAGAGGACTTTGACTTCAAGCTGCGCGCGACCGGTATTCAGCTCAAGCGCCTGAACGACTTCGCCTCTGCGTACGGCAAATTCGACTTCAACGCAGGCGACGGCGATGTGGTCATCGAAGCCCAGGCCACCGATGGCCAACTCAGTGGCTACATCAAACCGCTGCTGCGCAATGTGGATGTATTTGATTGGCAGCAGGACGTCGAGAACCAGAACAAAGGCTTCTTCCGATCGATCTGGGAAGCCGTGGTCGGCGGCAGCGAAACAGTGCTCAAGAACCAAGGGAAAAACCAGTTTGCCACCCGCGTCGAACTCAGCGGCAGTGTTCACAAACAGGACATCAATGCGTTCGAGGCGTTTTTGCAGATCCTGCGCAATGCGTTCGTAAAGGCGTTCAACACGCGCTACGACAGCGGCAAAAGTGAGGCGAAGTAAGCCGGCCACTTTCTACGTAAATGGAGCCAGATCGCGAGCGTTGTGTCGGCGATGGATCATCGTTGACACAACGCCGTCCTGGCTCACTGGTCATCTTCAGCGGTGCCTTTGTTGGCGCCGCTCGCCTCGTCTACACCGCTTCCTGTGCCAACGCCATAAGCCGCACGCTTCTCGGCCAGCAACACGCCGTTCTCTGGCTGATTCTGCAACGCATCCCATCCCAGACACGCCAACGCCAGGGTGCGCGGTGCCGCCTCGCTGCCGTTGGTGTAACGGGTGATGCTGCGCGTGCTGACGCCCAGCGCTTCAGCCGCCATGGCCAGCGGCAAGCCGGTGCGCGCACGCCAGCCGATGAATATCCGCGTGTTTTCGTCGGTAGCGGCCTGCGCCTTGGCGTCCAGGTAAAGGGTGTCGGCGCCGATCTGGATGTCGGGCTCGGCCCACTCGACGGTCCAGCCGTCGTCGCCGATCTGAGCCTGGTTGAACACGTTCGAATCGTTGAGCGGTTGCAGCCCCGGAAATGCAGCGATGTCGCTGCTCAGGTCGAGGACGTATTTCACGTCGTTGATAAATGTCAGCGCCAATTTTTGGTGAGCCAGCGCCTCTACGGTCTTGAGGCGTGGACGTTTCATGGATGCCATCGTTTCCATTCCTCCAGCAGTTCTGTTTGGTGGGCCCTTACCCATTCGAGCGCCTCCCTGAGTACGCCGGCCGGGGCGTGGCCGAGCATGGGTTCAACCAACTGCAGACAGATCAACACATCCAGCCCGCCACCGGTGAGGTGCACGTGAGGCGGCAGGTGACCCTTTTCCCGCAGTTGAATCCTGTATTTGTCCCTGAATCTGTATTTAGTCGACATGCGCTGCAAGGTATCGCTATTTTGGCGATACCTCAACGGTCGTTACAATTTTTAGCCGGTCAGGTCGTGACGCCCCATTCAGATACTGAATAAAGCGTCTGCGTTCACAGTGGCGCGAGGTGCGCGGTATAGTCGCTGCACTCTTTGCGCCCTATCTTGCGCGGTTAAGGCCTACGGCCTGTTCGCGCTGTTCGAGGATTTTCCCGATGAAATTCGAAGGCACCCACGCCTACGTCGCCACAGACGATCTGAAGCTTGCGGTCAATGCCGCCATTACCCTGGAGCGCCCGCTGCTGGTCAAGGGCGAGCCCGGCACCGGCAAGACCATGCTCGCCGAGCAACTGGCCGAATCCTTCGGCGCGCGGCTGATCACCTGGCACATCAAATCGACCACCAAGGCGCACCAAGGCCTCTACGAGTACGACGCGGTCAGCCGCCTGCGCGACTCGCAACTGGGCGTCGACAAAGTCCACGACGTTCGTAATTACCTGAAGAAGGGCAAGCTCTGGGAAGCCTTTGAATCCGAAGAGCGGGTGATTCTGTTGATCGACGAGATCGACAAGGCGGACATCGAATTCCCCAACGACCTGCTGCAAGAACTCGACAAAATGGAGTTCTACGTTTACGAGATCGACGAGACGATCAAGGCCAAAAAGCGCCCGATCATCATCATCACGTCCAACAACGAAAAAGAGCTGCCGGACGCGTTTCTGCGCCGTTGCTTCTTCCACTACATTGCGTTCCCCGATCGCACCACGCTGCAGAAGATCGTCGACGTGCATTACCCGAACATCAAGAAGGACCTGGTCAGCGAAGCACTGGACGTGTTCTTCGATGTGCGCAAAGTCCCGGGCCTGAAGAAAAAACCCTCGACCTCCGAACTGGTGGACTGGCTCAAATTGCTGATGGCCGACAACATCGGCGAAGCGGTTCTGCGCGAGCGCGACCCCACCAAAGCCATCCCGCCGCTGGCCGGCGCGCTGGTCAAGAACGAGCAGGACGTGCAGCTGTTAGAGCGTCTGGCGTTCATGAGCCGTCGCGGCAATCGCTGAGCCTTTTTGGTCAAGCTTATTTAGATCAAGCGCGGGACGCCGACTATGTTGCTCAACCTGTTCAACGAAATGCGCGCTGCCAAAGTGCCGGTTTCGTTGCGTGAACTGCTCGACCTCATTAACGCGCTCAAGCAGCGTGTGACGTTCGCTGACATGGACGAGTTCTATTACCTGTCGCGCACGATTCTGGTGAAGGACGAGCGCCATTTCGACAAGTTCGACCGGGCGTTCGGCGCGTACTTCAATGGCCTGGAAAAGCTCGACGATCACCTGCAGGCGTTGATCCCCGAAGACTGGCTGCGCAAGGAATTCGAGCGCTCGCTGACCGCTGAAGAACGCGCGCAGATTCAGTCCCTGGGCGGCCTGGACAAGCTGATTGAAGAATTCAAGAAGCGTCTGGAAGAGCAAAAGGAACGCCACGCCGGCGGTAATAAATGGATCGGCACCGGCGGCACCAGCCCGTTCGGTTCAGGCGGTTACAACCCCGAGGGAATTCGGGTGGGCGACGCCGGCCAGCGTCAGGGCAAGGCCGCGAAGATCTGGGATCAGCGCGAGTACAAGAACCTTGATGATGGGGTTGAACTGGGCACGCGCAACATCAAAGTGGCCCTGCGGCGCCTGCGCAAGTTCGCGCGTCAGGGTGCGGCAGACGAACTGGACATCGACGGCACGATCGACCACACCGCCCGCGACGCCGGCCTGCTGAACATCCAGATGCGCCCGGAACGCCGCAACACCATCAAGCTGTTGCTGCTGTTCGACATCGGCGGTTCGATGGACGCCCATGTGAAGATCTGCGAAGAACTGTTCTCGGCCTGCAAGACCGAGTTCAAGCACATGGAATATTTCTACTTCCATAACTTCGTCTACGAATCGGTGTGG
Source organism: Pseudomonas sp. PS02290 (assembly GCF_029960075.1). Classification (NCBI taxonomy): domain Bacteria; kingdom Pseudomonadati; phylum Pseudomonadota; class Gammaproteobacteria; order Pseudomonadales; family Pseudomonadaceae; genus Pseudomonas; species Pseudomonas sp. PS02290. The sequence continues at coordinate 52,330 of NZ_JASCOY010000029.1, read as the reverse complement.
AAGAACAACCAGCGCCGTACCTCCGAGCGCACCGCCACCCAGGACCTGCTTCACAAATACGGCGCGGATTACAAAGTCATCTTCATCGGCGACGCCGCCATGGCGCCCTACGAAATCACCCAACCGGGCGGCAGCGTCGAGCACTGGAACGAAGAAGCGGGCTACGTCTGGATGCAGCGGTTCATGGCCAAGTTCAAGAAGATCATCTGGATCAATCCCTACCCCAAAGACGCCTGGGCCTACACCACCTCCACCAACATTGTGCGGGACTTGATCGAAGACCAGATGTACCCGCTGACCCTGCGGGGGCTGGAGGAAGGGATGCGGTATTTGGCTAAGTGATGCTGAGATCGTAAGAGCGTGGCTCGTCCCGCGATCGGCGGCGCAGTCGTCGTGAAACCGGATTGTGCGGTACATCAGGCTGAACGCCTTCATCGAGTCATAGGCCGCATCGCGCACATATACGCTCTCACCGAATGAGAACGTATATGTTTTTACATCCTCGGCATTGACATGGACTGCAGGTAGCTGATTACGTCATTTCATCAGTTAAGAATTAACTGATCATCGCAGCCTAACAAAGCGAGTTAGCCACTGTACTAAACGGAAAACATTCCGGCGATTACGGCTGTTTGATATTTAGAAAACAATAAATGGAATTGACAATGAAGAACAATACATCCAAAACAACTGCCCTGCACATGGCAATGATGTTGACATTCATCGGCTTCAGCAGCGGACCAGCAGGTGCAATGGGATTTTTTGGTGCGGAACAAAATAAGCCGCTCAACCTTGAGATGAGCGATCTCATTACAGCAATGAGTGGCGAACCACCTGTAGAAATTTTAAAAGCCGCCGAACCTAAAATCATGGAGCTACCCGACAAACTAACGCGCGTGTTTGGCAGAACCAATAACGAGAATGAAAAAGTGCACTATAGCTTCACAGCTGCTCGCGGGCAGAGGGTTATGATTTACAACTTACCCACTAGAGCCGAGGGACCGGATTGGAACGTCGAGTACAAAATTGATAAAGATTGGATTCAGGTACCGGCCAAGCACAGCTTCATATCCTCGGAGCTGCCACCCAACCAGAAAGTTCTAATGAGAATTTCCAGATCTCCTGGCATGACTATGGAGACTGGCGACAGTTATGTGGTGGAGTTCGGCTCAGCGCCTTATATCGACAGGAAAAGAACTGTACTCTCTGGAGATTACCAATGGTTTCTACCCTATTTTCACGACCATTTCTTTAGACACTCGTTGAGCTGGAGAACTTTGGTAACGGACTCAAAAGGACACCCAGTGGAGGGCGCAATGGTCCACCTCGTCCTGAACCCCGATGAGCACCAACCCCACAAATTAACGATCAAAGAATACATCACCGATCCCTCAGGTTATATCTCTGGCAATATGAGATTCGACGATTGCATCGGTAGAAACACAACCCCTCCCTTCACCGAAGCCCTCAACAGCGGACTAAAATGGAGGGCCACCTATAACACTGGATACTGGAATTTCTCTGTCAGAGGGAATGATATCGGCGGTCTTGAAACATCGCCCTTAACGCAAATGTGCTCAGCCACCACCGTTCGATAACTTCCGCCGAACCCAGTAGGATCAAGCTGTGCTACTGGGTTTTCCGCCTGCTGGCGAAAAAAACCTCGCATACTTTGCGTCCAACCCTTCCAACGTTCGATGAACGATCCCTGCCAAAATGAATATGTATTCCCGTGCCGCTCCACTGAGTGCTTTATCCTCATTCATCAAGCTGTACAGAACGCTCTCTTCCTGCTGCGCCAGCTCAAAACCTAACCCAACCGGTTTAATTAAACCTGCCTCATCAATGGAAAAGGTGAAGGCCTTTCTTGCCAACTCTGAGTTGTTATGCTCAAGCTTTGCTTTTAAAGCGTCTCGCATGCCTTCCATGTCCGTCGCCAGCAATTCAGCTGCCCGGCTGCGAGCATCCAGCTTTACCTGTTCGCGAAACTCCCAAGGACTCAGGGACCTAAAGAAAACACCGCCATCACCAGACGGTCTCAGCGCTCCATCAAGCTTGACTTCATGATATTCAACGTCCGGTGCAGGGGCCTTGAGCACTGCAGCCTGCGTCTGCTCTGTTCCGGAATCGAGTAGCACCTCCCGTTTTATCGTGTCGTTAGTAGTCTCAACACCCCGCGGGGAAGAGTGATTTTGATTGACGACCAATGTCAGGTCCATATCTGCACCTCATATCAAGAACACATGAAGTGCTTAACGACCCTCGCTCGAAAATAGTGACCTCTTAATCCTGACCAGAATTTCTGATAACTACGTAGGACATAAGCTACAGCGCCAAACAACCCGCGAGCGATTGCAAAATCCCCACCTGCTCCCGATGCGCTACCTCCTGCACCACCGCCTTCATCCGCACCACACTCCCCGGCAGTTTCTGCGCCAGCCGGGCCAGTGACAGCGGCGTCAGCGCGCCGAGCCTCGGATAACCACCGATGGTCTGGCGGTCGTTGAGCAGGACGATCGGCTGACCATCCGGCGGGACCTGAATCGCGCCCAGCGGAATGCCTTCGGAGATCATCGGTTTGCCCTGGTAAACCAGTTCCGGCCCGAGCAAGCGCATGCCCATGCGATCGGCACGGCTGTCGAGGGTCCAGTCGCTGTTGAACGCATCGAATAGACTCAGGCCGCTGAACTGGCCGATCTGCGCGCCCAGCACCACGTCCAGCGGACGCTGATCGGAAAAGTCGGGGATGAGGTGATCGGGAAGCGCGTGCAGCTCAAACGACGCCCCTGAATAAGTCAGTTGATCGCCTTCAGCCAGCGCTTTACCGCTTCCTTCGAGCCCGCCCAGCCCTTCGCGCGTGACGGTGGCGCAGCTGCCGAGCACATCGACTGCCGCAAATCCGCCGGGCGCGGCGAGATACGCGCGAGCACCCGTGATAGGCCGGGTAAAACGTAGTTGCTGACCTTTGCGAACGAAGAAGCTGCGCCACGGCGCAATCGGTCGTTCGTCGAGCACGGCGTTCAGATCCGCACCGGCCAGCGCCAGGCAGCAGTCGGATTCGGCCAGCAGCGTCAGACCGCCCAGGGTCACTTCGACAACGGCAGCGTCCAGCGGGTTATTCAACAGTGTGTTGGCCCACGACATCGACACCCAATCCAGCGCCCCGCCTTGGGTAACGCCGAGGTGTCTTACGCCAAAACGTCCCGTGTCCTGCAACAGGCACAGCGGCGTGCTGCTTTTTACCGTGAGCGCGCTCATGCCAGGCCCTCCAGCGGCGTGTCGTCGCCGCCCAGACGCATGAACTCGGCGTGATCAACCGCGGCAAACCGCACGGTATCGCCGGGCTGCATCAGGCTGTAACCGTCGATTTCGCGATCAAAGAGTTTGGCTGGGGTGCGCCCGAGGATGTTCCAGCCGCCGGGCGACTCCAGCGGATAGGCCGCAGTTTGCCGCTCGGCGATGCCGACGCTTCCCGCCGCCACGCGCTTGCGAGGTGTCTTGATGCGCGGCGCGGCGAGGACTTCTTCCACCAGCCCCATGAACGCGAACCCCGGTGCAAAACCCAGCGCGAAGACTTGATACTCGCGCTGGCTGTGGCGGCGAATCACCTCCTCCACCGACAACCCGCTCTGCTTGGACAACAGGCTTAACTCGGGCCCGACGCTTAAGTCGTACCAGACCGGCAACACATGCTGCCGACCGCTTTGGGTGGAGTCGGGTGCAAGATCAGTCAGCGCCTCGGTAATGATTGCCCGAGCCTGTGTCGGACTCAGCGCCAACAGATCGTAATGCACCATCAGCGTGGTGTAGGACGGCACCAGATCAATCAAATGCGCAGCGAAACCCTCGCGCAGACGCAACGTCGCGGCGAGCATCCACGGCATGTTGGCCTCGTCGATGGCGTCGAACAGGCGGACCATCAGGCAATCAATGGCGACGACTTCGATGCGCAGGTTCACAGGGCAGACGGTCCGGCATCAGCGCTGTTCAACGCCTGACGAATGCGCTGGACTGCGTCGATGGAGCTAGCGTTGTCGCCGTGCACGCACAGGGTGTGGGGCGTGAGTCGCAGCTCGCTGCCATCGCTGGCAATCAACGCTTCGCCTCGTGACAAGGTCATGGCCTGGGCGATGATGACTTCTGCATCGTGATGCACAGCTCCCGGCAGATTGCGGGAGACCAGACGCCCTACGCTGTCGTAGGCGCGATCGGCGAAGGCCTCGAACCAGAGCGTGACGCCGAATTCATCGGCAATGGCCTGCGCTGACGAGTTGTCGCGCATGGCCAGCAGCATCAGCGGCAGTTCCGGGTTGTAACGGGCGATGGCTTCGATGACCGCGCGCAGCTGGGTCGGGTTGGCCATCATGTCGTTGTACATCGCGCCGTGGGGTTTGACGTAGCTGACGTGGCTGCCTTGGGCGCGGCAAACGCCGTCGAGTGCGCCGATCTGGTAATGCAGCAGGTCTTGAATCTCTTGCGCAGAACAGGCCATCGAGCGACGGCCGAAACCCACCAAATCCTGATAAGCCGGGTGCGCGCCAATGGTGACGTTGTTGGCCAGCGCCAGCGCGACGGTTTTGCGCATGACGCTCGGATCACCGGCATGAAAGCCGCAGGCGATGTTGGCGCAATCGATGTAGGGCATGACCTCGGCGTCCAGACCCATGGTCCAGGCGCCGTAGCTTTCGCCGATATCACAATTCAATAACAGGCGGCTCAATGGCGTGACTCCTGTGCGAACGAAACGGGGAGAAGCTCGAGTGTACGCGCGGGGTTGTCAGGTTGGCAGCGCGGGAACACAGGGCTGTGCGTTGGGAGCATTCTTCGGCGCGGATGGCTCGAGCGTCCAACTAATTAAAGCGCGGGGCGAGGATAAGAAAAAGTGAACGGTGCGGGGGATCTTTGCTGACCGGGACGGCCCCTTCCTGGCTGAAGCCGGTCCCACTGGGTGCGCGGCGTGTCAGGAAGTCCCAATGGGCACGCGCGGTCTTTAGCGGGACCGGCTTTAGCCGGGAAGGCGTCAGCGAGACCACTGCCCAATCAAGCCAATGCCGGCAATGGGCCTCAGCGCCAGTCGCGACCCACCGGTCGCACGTGATGCCGACCCACAAACACCCAATCAATGAACACCACAATACTTTCGATGACCAGCGAGAACAGCAGCGCGCACATCAGGCCCCAGCCGATGACTTCCGGCGACAGCAGCACCTGCCAGGTATAACCATTCCAGGTTTCGGTGCGGATGTTGGTGTCGGCGGCGGTCAGCACATGCCAGGCGCGGGCATACCACGGGCCTTGCAGGGCCTGCCATTCGCGGTCGAGGGTCTGATTGCGGGTGAGCAGGTTGCTGATGTTGTCGGCGTCGGTGCGGAACACCGGGTCGTCGCTGCTGCGGTAATGCTGGATCAGCGCCTGGACGTCGCCATTGAAGAACCGCAGGGCGGTCTCGTTATAGCCGCGCAGGCTTTGCTGCGCTTCCAGCATGTGCGCTTCGACGCGCTTGCTGTAATCGCTGATGAAGCCTGGAATCTGCACGCCTATCAACAGGCCTGCCGTGAACAACACCAGTCGTATATAGCTGCGCAGCATAGATCCCTCTCTTTCAGGCCGAGCCTTCGGCAACGCATTCGCCGCGGCGCCAAAGACTCCAGTGACCCGGCTCGTAACGGTTCCAGGTCTCGTTTTCGGTGAGCGGCTCGGTGGCAATCACCGTCACCACATCGTTGGGCGTGGTTTCCGCCTGGAAATCGACGATGACGTCGACGTCTTTCAGACGCGCCGGCCCGAACGGGGCGCGGCGGGTGATGTGCACCAGCTTGGTCGAACAGTAGCAAAACAGCCAGTCGCCATCACTGAGCAGCGCATTGAACACGCCTTTGCTGCGGTATTCGTTGCAGGCTTCGACCAGGGTCGGCAGCAGTTGCTCGATCTCGACCGGCTCGGGGAACGCTTCGCGCACCCGGTTGAGCAGATCGCAGAACGCCGCTTCACTGTCGGTATCGCCCACCGGCCGATAGAACGTAGCGCCGGGATTGAAATCCGCGAGCTGGCCGTTATGGGCGAAACACCAGTTGCGCCCCCACAGTTCGCGCACGAAAGGATGGGTGTTGGACAGGCAGACCTTGCCGACGTTGGCCTGACGAATGTGGCCGATGACCACTTCGCTCTTGATCGGGTAACGCTGGACCAGCTGTGCGACTTCCGACTCGCTGCTCGCGGCAGGGTCCTGAAACAGGCGCAGGCCGCGGCCTTCGTAGAAACCGATGCCCCAACCATCGCGGTGCGGACCGGTGCGACCACCGCGCTGGATCAGCCCGGTGAAGCTGAACACGATGTCCGTTGGTACGTTGGCACTCATGCCCAGGAGTTCACACATGCTCAGGTCTCGGTGCGTTGACGCACGCGTCCGGGAAGACGCCGGTCACGATCACAGCTTGGGTTCGACGCGATAACGGCCGCTCGGCCCCGGCGTTGACGCAGCCACTGGCGTTGAAGCGGGCGAGTGGCTGGCGAAGCGCCCTGCCCCTTGATCGGCATAAGGCTCGTCGTGTTCCTTTTGCTCGGCAGCGGCCTGTGCAGCGGCGGCTTCGGCGTGGGCCAGACGGGCTTTTTTCTTGCGCAGGAACGGCAAGCGGATCAAGGCGAAGATGAGGTAGAGCCCCAGGGCGATGGCGCCGTAGGTGGAGAGGTCGAGCACGGCGCGCCAGACGTTGTTGCCGACTTTCAGCGCCAGATCCAGCACGCTGATCGCCAGCGCCGGGGCGTATTGGTCCTTGGCCGGATCGACGATGGTCGGGCAGAACAACAGCACGGCGCCGATCACGCGCAAGGGTTCGCGCAGGTAGCGCCACATCCAGCCGGTCAGCTTGAACCACACCAACAGACAGCCCAACGCGGCGAACGCGTAAAGGCCCCAGGCAATCAGATAGTCGTTGTCGGTCATGACGTCCGTGGTAAGGCAGGTAAAGAGGCGCTTATGATAACGACTTTTCACCAGCCCGGCTTCCCCGGCTTCAGTTATCGGTCTGCCGCGTGTCCAGCACCGGGCAGCGCGACCGATCCCGTTCAGATGAGCCCACGTGAGAGAGCCCAGCATGCCTTCCGCCCCACACACTTCCAACGCCCCCGTCGCCCCCGTTGCCCGCAAGGCTGACGGCGCCGACCCGTACGCCTGGCTGCAAAACCGCGACACCGATGAAGTGCTCGATTACCTCAAGGCCGAGAACGCCTGGCAGGAACAGCAGCTCGCCGACCTGCAGCCGTTGCGCGAAACCCTGTTTCAGGAGATCAAGGGCCGTATCCTCGAAACCGACCTGTCACTGCCCTCCCCCTGGGGCCCGTATCTTTACTACACCCGCACCACCGAGGGCGACGAATACGCCCGTCACTACCGCTGCCCGCGTCCGGCCGATGACTCCCAGACCCTCGACGAAAGCGCTGAAGAGTTGCTGCTCGACCCCAACGAACTGGCCGGCGGTGGCTTCTTCTCCCTCGGCGCGTTCAGCATCAGCCCCGACCATCAACGCTTGGCCTACAGCCTCGACACCAGCGGCGAAGAGGTTTATCGGCTGTACGTCAAAGAGCTGAGCAACGGCGCGATCAGCAGTCTGCCGTTCGAAGACTGTGACGGCAGCATGACGTGGGCGAACGACAGCCAGACGCTGTTCTTCGGCGAGCTGGACGATACCCATCGTCCGCACAAGCTGTACCGCCATAAACTGGGCGACGCATCCGCCGAGCCGGTGTTCACCGAGCCCGACGGGCGCTTCTTCCTGCATTGCTACCGCAGCAGCTCGGAGCGGCAGTTAATTGTGGGGCTGGACAGCAAAACCACCAGCGAGGCCTGGGTGCTGGACGCCGACACACCCCAGCAGAAGTTCGTGTGCATGGCGCCGCGCAGCGAGGGGCACGAATACTCAGTGGATCACGGCCTGATTGAGGGCAAGTGGAGCTGGGTCATCCGCAGCAATCAGGACGGCATCAACTTTGCGCTGTACCACGCACCCGAAAAACCCGACGGCGCACCTGAGCGGAGCGACTGGCAGAACCTGATTGCCCACAGCGAGACGGTCATGCTCGACGGCTTCAGCCTCAACGCCAAAGGCCTGACCTTGAGCCTGCGCGAAGGCGGCTTGCCAATCGTCGAAGTCCATCCCCAAGGTCTGCCGGCCTATCGCGTGCAACTGCCGGATGCGGCGTACAACCTGTATGTGCAGGACACCCTTGAGTTCGAGAGCGACAAAATTCGCCTGCGCTATCAATCACTGAATCGTCCGCCGCAGGTCTGGCAATTGTCGCTGGCCACCGGGGAGCAGGTCGTACTCAAGGAAACGCCCGTACTGGGTGTGTTCGACGCCGATGCCTACGTCAGCCAGAGGTTGTGGGCGACAGCCGCCGACGGTACGAAAGTGCCGATCAGCCTGGTGGTCAAACGCGAGCTGGCCGGTCAGACCGTTCCGCTGTATCTGTACGGCTATGGCGCATACGGCGAAAGCCTGGACCCGTGGTTTTCCCACGCGCGGCTGAGCCTGCTCGACCGCGGCATCGCTTTCGCCATCGCCCATGTGCGCGGCGGCGGTGAGCTGGGCGAGGCCTGGTACCGCAACGGCAAGCAGGAGCACAAGCAGAACACCTTCAGCGACTTCATCGCCTGCGCCGAACACTTGATCCCGGAGAACATCACCACTGCCGAACAACTGGTGATCAGCGGCGGCAGTGCTGGCGGCCTGTTGATTGGCGCGGTGGTCAATCAGCGTCCGGAGCTGTTCAAGGCGGCCATCGCTGAAGTGCCGTTCGTCGATGTGCTCAACACCATGCTCGATCCCGATCTGCCGCTGACCGTCACCGAGTACGACGAATGGGGCAACCCGCAAGAGCCCGATGTTCACGCGCGCATCAAGGCCTACGCGCCTTATGAAAACGTCACGGCGCAGCAGTATCCGGCCATGCTGGTGATCGCGGGCTATAACGACAGCCGTGTGCAGTATTGGGAAGCGGCCAAGTGGGTGGCGAAACTGCGTGATCTGAAAACCGACGACAACCTGCTGTTGCTCAAGACCGAACTGGGCGCGGGCCACGGCGGCATGAGCGGGCGTTATCAGGGATTGCGTGACGTAGCACTCGAATACGGCTTTATTCTGAAAGTGCTGAACCTTGCCTGACGAAATCTGCGCAGGCGGTGTGTCACATGGCAAGCCCCGGACGCTGTAAAGTCCGGGGCGGCTCTCACGCCAGTCAGTGCTTCACGCAATCCCCCTGAACACTCAACAAGAACTCGCCATGTCTACATTACTCAACAAAGAAATCCGCGACATGCTGATGGACTGCGGTCTGTTCATCGCCCTGACGCCCGCGGAATTTGCCGCGGCTGCGGGATACTTCAGCATCAGCAACATTGAAAAAGGTGACGCGATCTTCAACGAAGGCGACGCGGGCACGTTCATGTGCATCATTCATTCGGGCACGGTGTCGGTGCAGAAGCTCAACAGCGACGGTCATCCGGTGGAGACCGCCACTCTGCGCAGTGGCAGGGCGTTTGGCGATATGGCGGTGCTGGACGGCGAACGCCGCTCGGCCACGTGCGTTGCCGCGTCTTCGTGCGATCTGTTGAACCTGGGCAAGGACTCGCTGGACAAGATGCTCAACGAAGCGCCGAAAGTGGCGGCGAAGATCATCCGCGCGATCGCGGTGGCGATGTCGAAGCGGCTGCGCATGATGGATGGGCAGGTGGTGGCGCAGCAGGATTAAGCAGAACGGCCTTCAGGGATTCGGCTTGGCGGACGGCTGCAAGCCCGGCAACGGCTCATCGTCCTTTGGCGGACCTGGCTGGGGAATCTTCGGCAGCAGTGGCGGGTTGCCCTGTCCACCTGCGTGGGGAATGCCCGGCGGTGCAACTTGCGGGTACGGCGTTGGCGTTGCGGTGCCGGGCGAACCGGCGGACGCCGCAATGGGCTCGGGCGTATTCAGAACAGGTTGCAGGCTCTCGGCAGACGCTTGCGACACGCCGAGCACAGTGATGACAATCGTCAGTAGAATGGAGCACTTCATCGTTGGCCTCCCCTGCCAATCTTTCGCTTATCGCTCAGGCTACTCCTGCGCAACCCATCGCGCTCTGACAAATTGCGCTGTATGCGGCCCGATCCTTTTGACGAGTTATCCATGAAACGTTTTGTTCTGCTCGACACCACTCCGATCCCCGATAACGGCGGCGCCTTGTGCCTGTTCGAGTACGGCGAGGATTTTGTCATCAAGATCCAGGGTGGCGACGGCGGCCAGTTGATGAACACGCGCATGCACGGTTCCGAAGACGCCCTGGCCGAAATCCCCTGCAAGAAGGTCGCGTCCCGCCTCAACCCGCGGGTGCTCATCGGCGGACTGGGCATGGGCTTCACCCTGGCGTCGGCACTCAAGCACTTGGGCAAGAACGGCGAAGTCGTCGTCGCTGAGCTGGTGCCGGGCGTCGTCGATTGGAACCGTGGTGCGCTGGGTGAGAAGTCGGGCAATCCGTTGCAGGACCCACGCGCCAAGGTGGTGGTGCAGGACGTCGCCCAAGTGCTGAAAGCCGAACCCCAGGGCTTTGACGCGATCATGCTCGACGTCGACAACGGCCCTGAAGGCCTGACGCAAAAATCCAACAGCTGGCTGTATTCGGCCGGTGGTCTTGCGGCATGTGCCAGCGCGCTGCGGCCCAAAGGCGTATTGGCCGTATGGTCCGCCAGTGCAGATGCGGCCTTCAGCGACAAACTGCGCAAGGCCGGTTTCAAGGCCGAAGAGGTCAAGGTCTACGCCCACGGCAACAAGGGCACACGGCATACCATCTGGATCGCTGAAAAACTCAAGGGCTGATCGACGGGCAAAGCGCTAGACTTGCCTGCATTGCTCTCCATCGCCAACAGAACACGAAACAGGTGACGCCATGAGTTCGGCCAACACGCCAACCAATACTTCCAAACTGGACCGCATCCTCGCCGACAACCAGCGTGACCGTGAAATGGGTTACCGCGACAAAGCCCTGCGCATGTACCCCCATGTCTGCGGCCGCTGCGCCCGGGAATTTGCCGGCAAACGCCTGAGCGAGTTGACCGTTCACCACCGCGACCACAACCACGACAACAATCCCCAGGACGGCTCCAACTGGGAACTGCTGTGCCTGTACTGCCACGACAACGAACACTCGCGCTACACCGACCAGCAATACTTCTCGGAAAGCTCGACCAGCAGCCCGAAAACCGCCAAAGCGACTCACAACCCGTTCGCCGCGCTGGCCGGGTTGATGAAGAAGGATTGAGGCGTTGAGCTGCAAGTTTTAAGCGGCAAGCGGCAAGTAAAAGCACAGCGGCGTTTGTCGGGCCACCGTTCACCGCCTCTTGCAGCTTAAAGCTTGAGGCTTGCAGCTTCCTGCTGCCTCTTTCCCCTATAATCCCGCGCTTTCTCTGATGAGCACCCTCCCCCGTGGCCAACAAACGCTATGCCTGCATCGGCTTGTTCAATCCCAAATCCCCGGAAAACGTCGGTTCGGTGATGCGCGCAGCAGGCTGCTATGGCGTGGCGTCGGTGTTCTACACCGGCAAGCGCTACGAGCGTGCCCGTGATTTCGTTACCGACACCAAGAAGATCCACCAGGACATCCCGCTGATCGGTATTGATGATCTGCGAAAGATCATCCCGCTGGGCTGCGTGCCGGTGGCCGTGGAATTGGTCGAGGGCGCACGTGCGTTGCCGGAGTACACCCACCCTGATCGGGCGATCTATATCTTCGGGCCGGAAGACGGTTCGCTGGATAAGGAGATCCGCGATTGGTGCGAAGACGTGGTGTACATCCCCACGACGGGCTGCATGAACCTCGCCGCGACCGTCAACGTCGTGCTTTACGACCGCATGGCCAAAGGCATCAACACCCGCTCTGGCCCGCAGTTCGGACGGGAAACCGATCGCACCTGACGTTCGAGCGCTGATAAAACGCATTGAACAGTTTGCGCTGGTGACAGTCAGCTTTAAGGACCCTACCCTTCACGGAGAACGCATCATGAGCGACACCCCGATCATTGAACGCATCGAACGACCTTTGCACGATTACCCGGAGCAGAACGTACAAGGCTGGGAGCGCATCGGCTCGCTGGCAGGTGGTGTCCTGATGATGGGCAAAGGCCTGCGCCGCGGCGGGATCTTTGGTCTGGTGCAACTGGCAATCGGCGGCGCCGTTCTGGCCCGTGGCATCACCGGCCACTGCTCGGCCAAAGCGCTGATCGACAAAAGTCGCAGCGAGATGGACGTGGCCCGTTCGCGCATCGAAGAAGCCGGCGCAGAACTGAGCAAGCTGAAAACCAAGGCTGAAGTGGCTGTAGAAGATGCTGTCGACACCGGCGTCGACGCGTTGAAAGGTCCGAAAGGCGTCTGATCGACGCTGCATCGCAACCAAGCTCGTGACGGCTGAACCGACAGCCTCACGAGCTTTTTGCGTTAGCCCGCACGAAAAATCAGGTAATCCTCCCAGTCGTCCTCAGGCACGCTGCCTTCGCTGAGCATGCGCCCGGACTGAGAAATACGCTGTTTGTGCACCTGTTCCCGGTCCCCGCACACCAGATGGTGCCAGAGCGGCAGGTCCTTGCCCTCGCTGACCAGCCGATAGCCGCAGGTGGGCGGCAGCCATTTGAATTCGTCGGCTTTTCCGGGCGTCAGCTGAATGCAGTCCGGGACCTGGGCCCGGCGATTCGGGTAGTCAGTGCAGGCGCAGGTCTTCAGGTCCAGCAGCTTGCAGGCGATGCGCGTGTAATAAACGCTACCGTCGTCCTCGTCCTCGAGCTTTTGCAGGCAGCACAAACCGCAGCCGTCACACAGCGACTCCCACTCGACGGCATCGAGTTGATCGAGGGTTTTGCGTATCCAGAAGGGTTCAACGATGGCGGCCATGGTTCTCGCGCAAACAGCTGTGGGGCAATGAAAGGCCGCCAGTCTAGAGGTACACGGCAGTTGGGCCAAGCATTGGCGACTGTCGGTACGACGCGCGCGCCTGATAGATCCGGTTTGAGCGGGAAATACGGCAGGCTTGTCAGCAGCGAGGCGGCGCAGTAGCGTTAGGCCCTCGCGGGCAGCACCACCAATGCCCGCGCCTTACCCTAGTCTTTTTCGACGATGCCTGCCGTCCACGGCCCATCTGAATGATCACGTCGCCTGGCCCCAGGCGGATGGTTTTATCTCTCTTTCAGGATCGCATCCATGAGCGCCAATCCCCGTGTTGCCGAGTACGCCATCGACCCTCAATTCATCGAGCGCTGGTCGCCGCGCGCGTTCAGCGGCGAGAGCATTCCCGAGGAAACCCTGCTGAGTTTTTTTGAAGCCGCGCGCTGGGCGCCCTCTGCGTACAACTCACAGCCATGGCGTTTTCTCTACGCCCGCCGAGACACGCCGAACTGGGAGCGTTTCCTCGGCCTGCTGAATGAATTCAATCGCGGCTGGGCACAGCATGCCTCGGCGCTGGTGATCATTATTTCCAAAACCACCTTCACCGCTCCCGGCGCGACTGAAGAAACACCGGCGCTGTGGCACACCTTCGACACGGGTTCGGCATGGGGATACCTGGCGCTGCAAGCAAGTCTCAGCGGTTGGCACACCCATGGCATGGCCGGTTTTGATCAGGAGCTGACTCGCCAGGCGCTGAAGATTCCGGAGGAATACGCAGTGCATGCGGCGGTGGCGATCGGCAAGCTGGGGGATAAATCGACGCTGGCTGAATACCTTCAGGCCCGCGAGACGCCGAGCCCGCGTCGGCCGCTGACTGAACTGGCGGCTGAGGGGGATTTCAGTCTGTAGGAAAGGGACGCTGCATTTTAGTGGGACCGGCATTAGCCGGGAAGGCGTCGGGGGCCACTCCACAAAATGGATGGCGTACACACTGGCCTCTTCCCGGCTGAAGCCGGTCCCACAAGGACAGGCTTCAATACCCCTTCGCGAAATCCACTTCTCCGCGCAACGCCTCGCCGGCCTTATAGGCCTTGAGGTTGTCCACAAACAGCTGGGTCATCGCCGGCGGCGACGTCGGTGCCGAGCTGTGACCGGTGAGCAACAGGCCCCACGCCGTCCAGAACGGGTGACGCTGGGGCAGCGGCTCTTGCCGGCAGACATCAATGACCGCCCCCGCCAGATGTCCTTCCTTCAGCGCTTCGACCAGATCCGCATCCACCACCGCCGTGCCCCGACCGACGTTGATGAACAACGCCGAAGGCTTGAAGCGGGCAAACAGTTTGGCGTTGTAAAGATCCTGGGTCTGCGGCGTGTTGGGCAGCAGATTGATGACGAAATCAACCTCGGCCACCAGACGCGGCAGGTCCTCCACCGCAGCCACCTCAACAAACGGCGCTTCGGTCCGCGCACTCGACGCAATGCCATACAGCTCGACGCCGAACGGCACGAGGAACTGCGCCACGCACCGGCCAATGTCGCCCGTCCCGACGATCAACGCCTTGCGCCCGGACAGGCTGCGGCCCATTCGGTTGTCCCACTTGCGCTCGACCTGACTGACCAACCGCGCCAGCACTTCACGTTCGTGGACCAGCATGTAGGTCAGCACGAACTCGGCCATCACCTGACCGAAGATGCCAACCGCGCGGGTGAGTTGATAGTCGCGGTACAGGCCGTCAGCCAGCAGCGGCGTGATGCCGGCCCAGGTCGATTGCAGCCATTTCGGTTTGTGGCCCTGGCGCAGCAGATTCGCCAGCAGGTCAGGCTGGCCAAGCCAGATCGGCGCCTCGGCGGCCATTTTTGACAGTTCGGCGGAGTTACCGCTGCTCAGCACTTCGATCTCGGGGGCTGTCTGGCGGAGCAGTTCGGTGTAAATGGGGTAATCGTGTTCGGCGATCAGAACGCGCATGGCTTCAAAACTCGAATAAACGGGGCATGCGACCGCGCAGCGTTCCGGACCGCGCTCGGTTGAGCCGGTCAGGTCTGACGCATGCGACGGTCCGGTGTACCCCTGCGGTGGATTGCAGGGTCAGAAATCGATCACATCGGATCGTTGCGGCGCAGCAGCTCTTCGGGCAGGTGCTCGATGTAATCGTCTTCGGCCGGTGGCATCTGCAGGTGGTAACCCTGCTTGTCCAGATTGGCGAGCACCGCGTGAATGTCTTCGCGGGCCAGGGCGCGCTCCGGCGACAGGACCAGATTGAAGGCGTGCTGCGGCTTGCCGAACGCGGTCAACAATTCCTCGGGCACACGCTCCAGGGCGTCGCTCTTGAGGACATACAGGTACATTTCGTTCCTGCGCGGGCTGCGGTAGATGGAGCAAATACGTTTCAAGGCTGTTCTCCGACGTTGGCCAGGCTGTCGAGCAGCATCTGGCCCATCAATTCGCGGCGCCAGCCACGCAGCGAATCGGGCAGTTTATAGGGACCGTCTGGGTAACCGGTCTTGAGCAGGGCTTCGAGCGTCTTTTTGCGCAGCATCAATTCCGGCGCCATGTCGAGACGCTCGGCTTGCTGCTGGCCAATGACGCGCAGGCTCTTGAGCACATTGGAGGCCTCGATCGGCAGCGGCTCCGGCAACGCGGGCGGCCAAAGATCCGGCGACACGCTACCGGCTTTCTTGATCAGGTCGAGCAGAAACTCGCCGTCCTGACGCACGGTCTTGGGGTGCATGTCGTCGATCTTCGCCAGCGCGGCGAGGTTGTCGGGCTGGGACTTGGCCAGCGGCCACAGCGAATGTTCGCGCAGGATGCGATTGCGTGGCTGATTACGCAGGCGCGCCTGTTGCTCGCGCCAGGCGCAGAGCTCGCGCAGCACGGCGAGTTGCGCACGAGACAGCTTCCACGCCAGCTTGGCGTCGCGGTAAGCGTCATAAGGATCGGTTTCGCGGCGCAGATTGGCGACCAGTTCAGCACCGTCCTCCAGCACCCACGCGTACTTTTCATCGGATAAACGCGGACGCAGCAGGTTGTACACCTCGGCCAGGTGAACGGCGTCTTCGGCGGCGTAGCTGATCTGGGTTTCCGAAAGCGGACGTTGCAGCCAGTCCGAGCGGGTTTCGCCTTTCGGCAGATCGATGTTCAGCACTTCCTGGACCAGACGCGAATAACCCATCGAGAACCCGAGGTTCAGGTAGGCCGCGGCCAGTTGCGTATCGAACAGCGGCGCCGGCAGGCTGCCGGTCAGGCGCAACAGCACCTCGAGGTCCTCGCTGCAGGCGTGAACGACTTTGATGACGTCAGGGTTTTCCAGCAGCGCGGCCAGAGGCTTCCAGTCGCTGATCAGCAACGGGTCGATCAGATAGGCGCTTGAACCATCGCCGATCTGCAACAGCGCGGCGATGGGATAGAAGGTGTCGACCCGCATGAATTCGGTGTCGAGCGCGACGTAGGGCAGGGTCTGCCACTGTGCGCAATGTTCGGCGAGGCTATGGTCGTCGCGAATCCAGTGAATATCGATGGCCACACGGCTCTCCCTCGAAGAATGGCGCGCAGTATATATCGCTACAAGCAGTTACCGGGCATCCGTCCTGCAAGTCTCGAACAACTTCATCTTTGAAGCGCGCAAATAGCCGCCGTCGCGACGACCGTCCATCCGATCACTGATCACTGGCCCGCCTTGCGCAGCACATACACGCGCCACATGGCGTAGCCGGGGAGAAAGTCGTGGTGATCAACGATTCTGAAACCCGCCCGCGCGAACTCGGATTCGATGTCGCTGCGGCACACCACAAATCGATTACGGGGGGCGGACATACCGACCTCCAATCGGCCCTGCTGACGTTTGCGACGCCACGATTTCACGTTGCCATCCACCCACAGCGCGACGATGGCCGTGTCGCGGGTCACCCGGTGAAACTCGTCGAGAATCGCACCGCGTTTTTCGCTGTCGCCCAGGTGATGGAACAAACGCATGCAGAAGATGCAGTCCACCGCGTTGGCGGACAGGCCGATGGAAAACGCCGAACTCTGGAACGTGCGGATGCGCTTGCGCACCTCGCTGGATGACTGTGCCTCGGCGAACGCCAGCCTGTCGGTCGAAGGATCGGCCGCGAGGATCACCCGATTGGCGTGTTCGGCCAGCACCGGCCAGAAACGCCCGGAGCCCGACGGCAAGTCCAGCACCAGTCCGGGCTCGCCCGCATCCCGCAACGCTTTGCGGGCCAGCTGCGCATCGCGCCACAGACTCAGGCGTCGGCTGAGGGTGTGTTCATGCTGGCGCACGTACTCTTCGACGTGAACCTTTTTGCTGAGGGGCTCACTCATTGGCCAGTACCCCGTCCGTATAAATCCCCCGACAGCCCGCGAACATGTCCAGCGCCGGGTTATAGACGCTTGTGCGCACTTGCAACAGGCCCAGCATCGAATGGAACAAGTTGTCCTGACTGAGCGGCGCGTTTCGCTCTTTTTGCAGACAGTGGGTATCCACGGCGAACGACTGCTGATAGTTCTCGGAAAACCAGGCAATCATCGGGACATGTTTCTGTTGGTCGGGCGCGAGCATATAAGGTGTGCCGTGCAGGAACAGGTTGTATTCACCCAACGACTCGCCGTGGTCGGAAAGATAAACCATGGCCGTGTCTACTTTGCCCTGATTGTTGCGCAGGATGTCGATCAACATCGCGAGTACATGGTCGGTGTACAGCAACGTGTTGTCGTAACCGTTGACGATACTTTCCCGCGAGCAATTATTCAGCGCATTGCTTTCGCACACCGGGGTGAACTTCTCGAACTCTTTCGGATAACGCTTGAAGTACTCAGGCCCATGACTGCCCATCTGGTGAAGTACCAGCACGGTGTCTTTGTCCAGTGTGTCGATGAAGTGCTGCAGCCCCTGCAGCAGGATTTCATCGCGGCACTCGTTGTTGGCACACAACGCCGGATCCTTGAAGTTGCTGACATCCTGCATCGTCACCCGGTCGCAGGTGCCTTTGCAGCCCGATTGGTTGTCGCGCCAGATGACATCGAGCCCGGCGCGCTTCAGCACATCGAGCACGCCTTCTTCATTGCGCGCGGTGGTGGCGTTGTAATCCTTGCGGCCCATGTTGGAAAACATGCAGGGCACCGACACCGCCGTCTCCGTGCCGCAGGAATGCACGTCAGTAAACGTAAGCAAGCCACGCTCCTTGCTCAGCTGTGGCGTGGTGTCGCGGTTATAGCCCAGGATGCCGAAGTTCTCGGCCCGCGCACTTTCGCCAACGACCAGCACGGTCAGTGACTTGCGCTTGTGCTGCTGCCAATCGCTGGCCAGTTTGGCGTCTTGACCGATGCTCACGAACGGCCGCTGCGCAGACTTGACCTGCTCGCTCAAGTAACCCACGGACGCCGCCAGGTAATTGCTCGGCACGACCATCAGGCGCAATTCGTGGTGATTGCGAAACAGCGACGACAGCCCCTGGTAATTCATCAACGCAACACCACCGATAGCGACCGCGCACACGACGGACACCAGCGCTTTGCTCAGCAACTCGCGAGGCCAGCGCCGATAGGCAATCGGTGTTTTGAAAAGAATCACCGAAGGCACGATACCCAAAAAAAACAAATAGCCGAGTAACTTCAAAGAGAGCAGATCGCGCACTTCGGTGACATTGGTTTCAGCGAAGTTTCGGAACATGCCCGAATCAATCATCACGCCGTATTGGCTCATGAAATAAGCCACACCGGCGCTGATAAAAAAGAGACAGATCAGTACGGGTTTCAATACACGCTTGAACGCTAACAGCGTGAAAAAGATATTAAACGCGCAGAACACCATCAGCGCAAAAGCACAACGCAACAACAGGCCCTTCCCGTCCGAGTCGGTAATCGCAAATAGATGCTGCCAGAGAGTCAGGTTAAACCCGATCAACAAAAAGGCACTGGCAAGCAATGTCACAAGCTCGGGACGAACTGCTTTTACGTTGAGCATAAAAGTCTGCTTGGCTGGAAATGAGAATATAAACGCGGGAGGAACCCCGCCGATGCTGCGAACTTTAGGCATCGGGCCATCAATTTTTTGTGAAAAGGATGAGAACGATTGGTGGGGTGGGTTTGGTGTGTTGCTGCGGCATTCCATTGGACGCATCGAATCGATGCAACAGCTGGTCGCAGAAAACGAGGTGAAGCGTCTCGCTCTGACCGGTAGCTTAGAGGTCAGACCAAACATAATCAGGTTGCCTACCCTTTTATGGATGCTGTATTTTTCGAAACAACAACTTTCAGCCGGCTGAGGTCGGGCTACCTCGACGATGATGGCTATCGCGCGCTCCAGATTCATATCTTGGCAAGCCCCGAGTCAGGGGATCTCATGCCAGGAACGGGCGGATTCAGAAAGCTGCGCTGGCACGATGAACGTCGAGGCAAAGGCAAGCGTGGCGGCCTGCGGGTTATCTATTATTGGCTAATCAATGATCGCCAGATCTGGATGTTTTCGATCTATGACAAGGATGAGGTCTCGAACTTGACCGCTGATCAGCAGCGTCAATTGAAGGCCGCTATCGACGCAGAGCTGCGCAAGAGAGGCAAACGATGAGCAAGAAGCGCGACCTGTTCGCAGAAATGATGGAGGGCGTTGAGGAAATGTCTGCACACCGAGAAGGGAAGCTCACCCTTCGCGGCGATACCTTTGAAGACAGGCCTGCGCCTGAGATTTCTGCTCAGGAAATAGTGGCCTTGAGGCAAAGGCTGCACATGTCTCAGAACGTTTTTGCGCGGCGGATCCGGACCAGCACGAGCACCCTGCGCAACTGGGAGCAGGAGAAGTCCAAACCCAATGCACAGGCTGCTTTGCTGATCAAACTGGTCGAAAAATTCCCTGACATGGTTGACCGCCTGAGCGCGGTTTAGGCGTTTGCTTGTAGAGCAATAGAGTTCAGCGCTCGCCCAAATCAACCTCGGTTTCAAGAGAGGTCGTAAGGCTCGTTATTTCTGGCATTCCGTTCCTCAATTCATCCTCAACAATCATCTGCGCCGCCTTCTCGGCGATCATTACGGTCGGCGAGCAGGTGTTGCCGGAGGTGATGTTCGGCATGATCGACGCATCCACTACGCGCAGGCCGGTGATGCCGTGCACGCGCAGGCGTTCGTCGACTACGGCATCACGGCCCTGCCCCATCCTGCAGGTGCCTACCGGGTGAAAGATCGTCGTGCCAACAACGCTGGCCGCCTCGCGCAGTTCTTCCTCGGTTTGCAGGCTCGCGCCGGGCAGGTACTCAACCGGCTCGAAGCGAGCGAGCGCAGGCGCGGCGGCGATGCGACGGGTCAGGCGAATGGCGTCGGCGGCCACTTTGAGGTCGGTCTCGTGACTCAGGTAGTTCGGCCTGATGATCGGCGCGGCATCGGCCAGCGCCGAACGGATTTCCACCGTGCCACGGCTCTGCGGGCGCAAATCACACACGGACGCAGTGAATGCGGGAAATCCGTGCAGCGGCTCGCCGAAGCGCTCAAGGGACAAGGGCTGCACGTGGTATTCGAGATTGGCGCTTGTCTGCTCCGGCCCCGAGCGTGCAAAAGCACCCAACTGACTCGGCGCCATCGCCAACGGACCGCTGCGATTGAGGGCGTAGCGCAGGCCCATGTTCATCTTGCCCCACACACTGCCCGCCATCTGATTCAGCGTCTGCCCGTTGCTGACCTTGTAGATCAGGCGCAACTGCAGGTGATCCTGCAAATTCGCGCCGACGCCGGGCAGCTCATGCCGCACGCTAATGCCGAGCTTTTCCAGCAGTGGACGCGGCCCGACGCCTGAGCGTTGCAGGACCATGGGCGATCCGATGGCGCCGCAGCAGAGGATGATCTCCCGCCGGGCGCGAAGCGTCTGTTCCTGTCCGTTGACGCGTGCAACCACCCCGCTAGCGCGGCTGTTCTCAAACTCCACGCGCGACACTTCCGCACCGGTGATCACCGTCAGGTTCGGGCGTTTCAACGCAGGCCGAAGAAATGCCTTGGACGCATTCCAGCGCACACCGCGCCGCTGATTGACCTGAAAATAGCTGCACCCTTCGTTGTCGCCGCCGTTGAAGTCGGGGATCGACGGGATGCCGGTTTGCGCCGCCGCCTCACGGAACGCGTCCAGCAACGTCCATGAAAGACGCTGCTGCTCGACGCGCCATTCACCTTTCGCGCTGTGAACTTCCGAGTCGCCGGCGTAGTGGTTTTCCGAGCGCTTGAAGATCGGCAAGACGTCTTCCCAGCCCCAGCCCGAGTTGCCCTGCTCCGCCCAGCCGTCGTAGTCCCGGGCCTGGCCGCGCATGTAGATCATGCCGTTGATGGAGGAGCATCCGCCCAGTACTTTGCCGCGAGGATAGTTGAGCGCACGTCCGCCGAGGCCGGGCTCCGCTTCGGTTTTGAAGCACCAGTCGGTGCGCGGATTGCCGATGCAGTAGAGGTAGCCCACCGGCACATGAATCCAGGCGTAATTGTCTTGGCCGCCGGCTTCGAGCAACAGGACCCGGTGGGCAGGATTCTGCGACAGCCGATTGGCCAGCAGGCAGCCCGCCGGGCCTGCGCCGACGATGATGTAGTCATGGAGACCGACGTCCGTTTGCATGCATCCCTCGCTGATATTTTTTGTTTTTATGCAGGGCCCATCCTGAAGTTTTTCGCCACAAAACAAAAGACCGCCGCATGTTTCCATGGGGCGGTCCGGGTTGAAGCGTTTGCTGTCAGTAACGGATGCGATTACACCGCGCTGCGACGGTAGCTGCGGTAGTTCGGCATCCAGAAGTTACGCTCAATGGCTTCGACGAGCATCTCTTCGGTGGTCTCCAGCGCCATGCCTTCAGCCTGGGCCTGCTTGGCCACGGCCAACGCAATCTTCTTGCTCACCTGCTGGATCTCTTTCAGCGGCGGCAGGACAGCGTCACCTTTGCCCGTCACCATCGGCGAGCATTCCGCCAACGCATTGGAGGCGGCCATCAGCATTTTGTCGGTGATGCGCGTGGCTTTCGACGCCACAACACCCAGGCCGATGCCCGGGAAGATGTAGGAGTTGTTGCACTGTGCGATGTGGAAGGTGCGGTCGCCTACGGTGACGGGGGCAAACGGGCTGCCGGTCGCGACCAGCGCATCGCCGTTGGTCCAGGTCAGGACTTCCTGCGGCGTGACTTCGACCTTAGAGGTCGGATTCGACAGCGGCATGACCAGCGGCTTGGCGCAGTGCTTGTGCATCTCGCGGATGACTTGCTCGGTGAACAGGCCGCGCTGGCCGGACACGCCGATCAGCACAGTCGGCTTGCCGTTGGCGACCACGTCCAGCAACTCGGGCGAACCCTCGCCGCTCGACCAGCCCGCCACATCGGCAGACTTCTGCGCGAGGTTCTTCTGGAAGTCCAGCAGGTTGTCCATGCTGTCAGTCAGCAGCCCGAAGCGGTCGACCATCATCACGCGCTTGCGCGCTTCGGCTTCGCTCAGGCCTTCGATGACCATGGCCGCAATGATGTGCTCGGCGATCCCGCAACCGGCCGAACCCGCGCCCAGGAACACAACCCGCTGCTGGCCCAGGGTTTCGTGCTTGGCTTTGCACGCCGCCAGCAGGGTGCCCACGGCAACCGACGCGGTGCCCTGAATGTCATCGTTGAAGCAGCACAACTCATCGCGGTACTTCTCCAGCAACGGCATGGCGTTGGTCTGGGCGAAGTCTTCGAACTGCAACAGCACGTCCGGCCAGCGGCTCTGCACCGCCTCGATGAACAGAGCAATGAAGTCGTCGTACTCCTTGCCGGTGACGCGCTCATGGCGCCAGCCCATGTACATCGGGTCGTCCAGCAGCTCTTTGTTGTTGGTGCCCACGTCGAGCACGATCGGCAAGGTGTACGCCGGGCTGATGCCGCCACATGCGGTGTAGAGCGACAGCTTGCCGATCGGAATGCCCATGCCGCCAATGCCTTGGTCGCCCAGGCCAAGGATGCGCTCGCTGTCCGTCACCACGATGATTTTGATGCGATCTTTCGTTGCGCTGCGCAGGATATCGTCGATGCGGTCGCGCTCCGGGTAGGAGATGAACAGCCCGCGGTGGGTGCGGTAGATTTTCGAGAATTCCTGACACGCCTGACCCACGGTCGGGGTGTAGATGATCGGCAGCATCTCGTCGAGGTGCGAATCCAGCAGGCGGAAGAACAGGGTTTCGTTGTTGTCCTGAATCGAGCGCAGATAAATGTGTTTATCCAGGTCGCTCGCGCATTGCCGGTACTGGTTGTAAACGCGGGTGACCTGCTCTTCGATGGTTTCGACGTTCTGGGGCAGCAGGCCGACCAGGTTGAAATCGATGCGCTCTTGCGGCGTAAAGGCACTGCCCTTGTTGAGCAGCGGCATCTCCAGCAACGAAGGGCCAGCATAGGAAATATATAAAGGTCGCGAGGTCTTGGTCATTTGCAGTGATCGCCTTTTCTCTGTTTGCTCTATCAATACGACGTCGAAACGATGCCCCGGAGGTCGATGTACACGACGCTCAACGCAGGATCCGTCCGAAAAAATAGGGGGGTAAAAACAGGGTGCCTATCTTACTCGCCTGAAAACGATTGCGACATTTTGTCGCTCACCGATTGCGAAATGATGGCCGGAAGTCGTCGGAGCGGTCAGGAAATAGCCCCGTATCAGGAACAAAAATGGCGCGGCGGGTCACAGAGGAAACGACGTGCTGGCGGACTGGCTGTTTTGAGAAATGGAGTTTTGGCCGTAGTCACCTGAGGGCTTGGTACTAAACGCCTGACATATTGAACTGGCGATGAGCCACTGCAGTCACATTGATATCAAATCGGAGATATTAATGTCAGGCCAGCGCATCTTTCGTATCCACTACCGCTTTCTGGACGAGCAGCGAGTATTCCTCCAACCCGATTCAGCGCTGAACGAAGCCGATGCCTGGTACTACGCCTGCCTGCATGCGGGCATCGGCGTACTGCACAATTTGTCCAAGACCCGGGAAGAGCTAACGGCGCTGATCGCCCATGCCCGGCGGTATGGATTGACGGCGGTGCGTTGGGCGGAATGGGTCTGATTGTGTGCCCTCTCAACCGCTGCACCGACCTTTGGTGCTGGGGGAGCCCTATCCAGCGCGCTGGATCACATAGCTCGCCTCAAAGCCATGCACACACCCAATCACATTGAATCCTTTGAAATAGCCCGTGGCGCGAAGCAAATCGACCGCCGGGCCTACCTCCGGTGAGTGTTGAAAGTCCCCGTAGTCGTCGAAGACGATAAACCCGCCTGGTACGACGCTTGGCGAATACAGCAGGAAATCCAGCAGCACATTGCGCCCGGCGTGACCGCCATCAATGTGCAACAGCGCCACCTTCGGTGACAGGTTATAGAAACGCTCGGCGCACAACTCCGAATAGCCCCTCAGCACCAGGGCGTTGGAGAACAGGTTCTCCTGGTAATAGCTGAACTCTTCAAACTGATTGGGCAGCTCAAACGGATCAATCCCGATGATGCGGCGCTCGCGGTTGCAGACTTCATTCATCAGCACCAGCGACTTGCCCTTCCAGACACCAATCTCGACCACATCCCCGGGGATGCCTTCGACCAGAAGCGCCAGGTAACCCAATAGCCGCACATGATCATGAAACGACAACTCCTTGCGCGGCATCGCCCGCTCAGCCGGCAATGTGCTCTGCGCCTGCTCGAAATGCTTGCCGATCAACGTCCAGATCTGGGCCATCGAGTCATTGAGTTCCGGGTTGCTGATGAAGTCGTTGAGCTCTTGGATGGTGATCATGGCTTCTCTGACTGGCTGGAAGGATTGGGGTGGGGCGTGGAGCGATCTTGTACCGCTAGTGGGCGTGAGATCGAGAGTAGGCGGGGGTTTGGAAAAGTAAAGTTCCGGGCAAGGTGACGAAGCATTTCCCCAGCCCGGCACTGACTTGATCTAGCGAAAACCTAGCCAGCCAAATCCCTTGATCAACAGATCCTTTCGTTTTCTCTCAACATGGGCGTCGATTGAACACAATATGCTCGCGAACAATTCCCACTCTTCACAGCCAAACCTTTCTGGAATGAAGGAAAGGTCGTACCACGACAATATTTCATCTACGGAATAGTCTCCGGACTTATAAAGCCTTATATAGCTTTTGAGATCATGCCTGAGGGAACGTGCTGCAAAATACGACTTCCCATTCATCCATTCCTCTATTACCTGATCCACTGTGAGCTGTCCTACCCTCTGATCCTCAGGCAGATAATCCAGTATCCCCTCAGCCAGATGTTTCATGAAGTCGATTAGTTCCATAAATCCGCGCGTGGACACCTCTAGGGATTGCGAAGAAGTGACACTGTATTCAGGGGGCCGAGCCTTCGACTGAGGACCTTCGGTATCAGCTACTTGAAACCGATCCATCCAAGGTGTTTCCCAGCCAGAGCTGCTTTTTTCCTACATATGATCCTGTCGAGCATCTGGACGACACCTGCCAGAAAAACCGGATCTTCACTGCCGACTCGTTCATACACGAAGCCTATGTCGTAATAAAAAAACAACTCATCTACGGTGTAATCACCGGCAGTGTGCTTAACCAAATATGACCTGATGTCGCTACGCAGCCGATAAAGCTCGATAAGCGAAGTTCTTGAAGTCCATTCATCCAGAAAGGATTTAAAGTCAGGGACGTTGGCGCGCTCATCTTCAGGCAAATAATCCTGGATGGCCGTGCCTAAAGCCAGCATGAAATCAATCAACCGTACGTACTGACGCATGATTACCTCATGCTTCCTGATAACCTAACCAACCAAAGTACTTAACAAGCATACCTTGACGCTTTTTCTCGATATGCAAATTAATCAAATCAAGGATACCGGTGAGAAAAATGTGATCCTCACAACCAAATCTTTCCGGGATAAAGCACAGATCAAAGTCATCGAGAAGCTGATCAACAGAGTAATCGCCTGCCTCATCAAGCTTTGCGTAGGTCACTATGTCTTTTTTTAAAGAAAGGGCTTGAAGATATGACTTCCGCTGCATCCAAAGCTCGACAATGTCCTCGACACTCAGAATTGCTACCCTTTGCTCCTCCGGGAGGTGGTCAAGAATGCCATCGCCCAAATCCTGCATAAAATCAATTAACTGGGTATATCCGCGCATCACCGCCTCCAAGCGAAAAAATGCAAAGCACCCTCAGCTTACCAGTGATGCAGAAAACAGCGGAAGCCGGCTGTGCTCCTCACGATTTCCGGTATTCCAAACGCCAGAAACGAAAAAGCCCCAGAAGCATAACTTCTGGGGCTTTTCAAATAATGGCGGAGAGATAGGGACTCTCATATCAGCGCCCTCGCGCCCTTCAAACCCCGTGGCTATTGCCTTTCACACCCAATAGTGGGCAAAGTGAGTGGGCAAACCACAGGAAAAAATTGATGGCTACCCACCTCTTCCAGAAGCCGAATGAAAGCACTTGGTATGTACGCATGACGGTTCCCGTCGAAGTGCGCAGTGCGTTCGGCGGCTTGACCAAGCTGGTCAAAACAACCGGCACCAGTAACAAGTCTGAGGCGATGGATAGGCGCCTGCCGATTCTTGCGTTGTGGAAGCAGCAGATTCAGGAAGCGAAAGATGCGAAAGCGGCAGGCCGTGACGTGTGGCGACCTGCTCTGGCAGAAGGTGGGAAGCGGCTGGAGCAAATGCTTGACGAAAGCCTGCTCAAGGCAGTCAAGCATCCTACGAATCCGAACACCGGCATATTCAGCGAGATTGCAGGTGATGCAGTAAGGCCCGGTCGAGAACAGGACTTGTTGCTGGGCATGCTGCGAATGGTGGAGAAACAGGGAGCCATTGGGTTCACCGACCGCCTACGCACCGCTTTTGCCATGGACCCAGCTCTGCCGGTGGAGCGAGTGAAGCAGGAAGCGGCGATTATGGAGGATGCGGTGATACAACTGGCGGAGCGCAGCCACGGACTGTCACCGTCCGAGGTAATCGAGGCCCGCGACATCCTGCGCACCCCGTCGGCTTACAAGCCTGTATCACCGATCACCCCTTCTCGCCTTGCAGCGTTTCGGGTGTCCCGAGAGAAGTCTGGCATCGCGGCTAAGACAATCGACCAGCAGGAAAGCAAGCTGGAAAATCTCTCAAAGTACATTCGTGACCTGGGGAAGTCGCTCGATGCTGACCTTGTGGCGGCATGGCTAGAATCGCTGCCACTGTCGAGCAAGACAAAGGCTCAATATCTGTTGGCGGGCTCAACCTTCTGGCTTTGGGCAGCGAAGCATGACGCCCGATGGCGCGAAGACTTCGCCGGGAAAGACAATCCGTTCCGAGGTCAGTCTCTACCCAAGGTGCGAGGTAGGGCCAAGTTAGAGGCAGCACGTAAAGCGTTCACGACTGAGCAGATAGAGAGTCTGTACGCCGTCGCGGGGGCTCAGGGAAATCGAACGCTCTGTGACTTGATGACGTTGGGCGCCCATACCGGTTGCCGCATCGAGGAACTTGCTCAGCTTCGGAAGGAGTCGGTGGTAAAGGTTGAAGGTGTACTTAGCTTCAAGATAGAAGACAGCAAGACCGCCGCAGGCATTCGGGAGATACCCATCCACCCTGCCCTGACGACTACCGTAGATCGTTTGATTGCAGACAGTACAGATGGATACCTGCTACCGAGTTCGGGAGGCAACAAGTACGGGATACGTTCCGACTCGTTGAGTAAAGCGTTTGGGCGGCTGAAGACTGCACAAGGATTCGGCAGACAGCACGTGTTCCACAGCGTACGGTCCATGGTCGTCACGTTACTACTACGTGCAGGCGTGCCCGGCCCAACTGTCGCAAACATTGTCGGACACGAAACGGGTCTAGTTACATTCGACGTGTACGACGAAGGCGCCAGCCCCAAACAGAAGTTGGACGCCATCCAGAAACTCCACTTTCACTTCGATTGATCAATCCGGCAGAGTTGCTGCACTGACAACTTTCGTCGTTTTCGGCGGTAATCCCCGGATATGTAGCAGGGCCGGGGATTACATACGAAGAAAATGCAAAAAAGTTCTTGACTTTTGCAGATATACCTTGACAGGAACAGTATATCGTGCGATAATAGTGCACAGTGATAGATAAACAAGACGTGAAATTTTCGCCCTCCTGCTTACACCCCCCACTTTACCCAATTAACCTCGAACCGACTCCTGCCTCTTCTCAGGAAAGTTGCGTTCGAGTTGATAGACCAGCGTTCCAAGACGTGTTCCCTTGCCCAGCAGTGCAAGTTGGTCGATTACTGCCAGATCAAAAGGTGACTCAAGAACATCTTTGCTTGTATCTCGCTGTGATACTGATCGAATCAGCGAGTGCCGCCCTCACTTTAACCGGGCACAAATTCCTGAAGTAAGAATGCTCCGCATGGAGCTTTTAAGGCCAGCCTGAAACTGGCCTTTATTTTTGTATCGGATTATCCGCGTAAGCGCTCGTACCCAAATAAACCAATTCACTCACCTAAGTCTATAGGAGATAAAATCTATGGCTACAAGAAACTGTGCCCGATGTGGCACGCCCTTCCAGCTACGCCCGCAAGGTCAACATGCGAAGTTTTGCTCGACAGTTTGTAGAGTCGCTAATCACAAACTGCGTACCCGTAGTGATGATCCCACATCTGAAAGCCAACTCCCCGTACACATCGTTTATGACGATGGACGAGAACAGCAGACAAATATCAGTCGTGCCGAGCTGTCCGATATCATCAGCAGCCAGCGCCTTGCAGGCTCAACGATTCGGAGTCTTCGATTTATACCGGCAATTCATCCGGCACAAATCCAACTAAACTAAGAGGAACAAAAAATGAACCCAACACCAAGATTCACCATTGACAAAGAACAACTGAAGCTGCGCCAAGCTGCCGCCGTCAAAGCCTACAATGCCAGTACATGTTTGCATCAGCTCGATGATGGCAAAGCAGCAATTCTGTCATTTGACTTTGGACGCGTAGCCGAAGCCTTTCAAGACTTTCACGACAAGCTAAGCACTGGCTGGAGCATCCCAGAGGCTATGGGCGTCAGCTTCGTAAGTGTTGCACCGGGTGTCATGGGTGTATCGCTTGGCGGGTATACAGTCGTGCACCTTTTGAAACCTGAGCCAGTACGAGAAAAGGAAATCGCTGCAATCAATAAAGAAGTTGAAGCTGATTATAGTGCTGAACTTGAGGCTCAACGAAACGCTGAGATTGAACGAGTAACCGAACAACAGATAGCTCTAGCTCGACGCCTACGTGCTCAAGAACAAGCTGCTGCCGAACAGGCAGAGCGTGAAGCCGTACGTGCAGAAGTTGCTGCTTCACTCGCAGGAGGCAAGTAATGATCAGTGCGACCATGCGGCTACTTCTTGAGAAGTACGATCCGAAGAACCCTCTACTTATTGAACCTGCACAGGAGCCTCTACAAGCTCCTGTGAGCGTCGAACTCAACAAGCAGGCAACTACGCTAACACTCGCACAGAGAATCGCTGTAATGAAGGCTCAGGGCTATCCACACCTCAGCATAGAAATCCTCGAACAGCAACTGAAAGTGAACATGGCAAAGGAGAGCAAATGAAGGAACATGTAGTACCGATTCAATTGCTGGCTCGCATCAGCGATGTAACAAGTAAGGAGTTTCAACGTCACGCCATCTTCACCGTTTCCACCGATAACACATCACCAAAACGAATCTTCAGTGCGTTTCGTGCCGACCTTAAAAAGCTTGGCATCAGTGCACAACACAAAGTCGTGTGGTTCCGATGTGGTGCATTCATCACTATTATGGTTTCTGGCACTCCTGCGATTACCAATTACGTCTTCGCGTTTATAGCCAAGGGCAAACAACGCAAGTTATTCCAGTGCGGCGAGGTGGTATTCGAAGGGGTTAGTACACTCAAGTTCAAGACTGAAGTGGACGAGCTACTACAAGAGTACGCAGCGCCATCCGTGAAGCATTCTTTCGGCGGTACAAACTGATGTTCATCGGTGATAGCAGGCGCGCTGTTCCTTACGGTCAAATCGCCCTGCAACCGGAACTTGAACGGGCATGTGCCGACTATCTCGCCGCTATATACGGTGACGGCGTTGCCCACGCAATACCAATCGCCCAACGTGAGATACATGTCGGGGTACTGTACGGACACACCGAATCACAAGTGCAGGAAACGCTTGGCGGCCTGTACGGCATCTACCCGCTTCGAGAGAAGTAAGACGCCCTTAGTAGATTCATCTGCAAGATGGATTACGCCGCAAAGCCATATCCCATAAGGGCTGTAGCCACTTTTAATGACTCAAACTCGTGTGCCCGAGCACACAACATTACCCCTTACAGGAGAGAGCATCTATGGCAACGCCATACCAGTTCACAACCCAATCAGCGGCGATGTCTGCCGCTCTTACTTTGTGCGGCACAACCCGCAAGCGTTACACCGTCAGGGAAGTGATGAACCGCTACGGCCTACGCCGTTGGATCGTCACCCACCCAGATGGCAACCCAGCAATCCCATACGAGGTGTTCACAGCATGAAGACTCTAGCCTGCCGCCAATGCGGCCATGTGTTCTGCACCAGCAAATTCAAACCGTTCTGCTCGCCATCCTGCCGCCATGCGGCAACGGTGGAGAACCCAACCGCCAAGAAATCAAATCACGCTTACCCTGAGGGAGCCTTTAATGAAGTCAGTAACACCCGCAACAACCAATAAGGCAATCCGCCGCCCCCGCTGCAAACACTGCAAGACCCAGTTCCGCACCACCTCTGCCGTTAAAGCCTACTGCAACATAGTCTGCCGACAAGAAGCCACCAAGCTAAAACGCCTGGTGTCCTACACCTATCGTGCCACCAATAGTGGGTTCCTCTACTGGATCGCTGGTGAGTGTGAACGAGCAGGCACCTTGCAGATTCTCACAGGCCACACAGTTGAATCACTGGTAGAGCTTCACACCGTCTACAAGCTGTCACTAAAGGCCAATAGATACGGCGACATCACGATTTCACAGCCCGGCTTCTTTGAGGTCAGCCACATCTGTGCTGTGAAGGCCAAGCACACTATAGGCCTGCTTCACCCTGCAAACTTGGTGGTAGCTCCCCAAGCTCTCAACCGTGCCCACGGCACCAAGCATTACGGCCACGGCCTTAGCATTTCCCGCGTAGACCTTCACCCACGCTTCAGCGTTGAGAAAGGATCAAGCCGAAAGGCCACCATTGAGCGTGCCATCAAGTTCCTGGGCGAGAGCATCGTTTCCGAAGCCGTACGAGCCGGGAAGATTCAGGCCACTCAGCGCCACAAAACCCTATCGTGGCTGCATGACAACCTTGACCCATCTAACCCTGATCACCGCGCCCATCTTGGAACCATCGACACCATGAGTGGCAAGTTGTTGAACGCCCTTAAGGCAGAGGTTCAGGGGAAGCAGCCGACAGGGTACAAGGTTAAATCGCAGAACATGTCGCCGCTTCGTGTGCTCATGCTTGAACTGGAGCGGCACACAGCGTACAGGCCAGACCTTGCAGGTATTGCCCGCTTGATCACCAAGCTGGTGCCGGAACACCTGATCACGTTCGCAAGCAGACCATTGGTCAGCGAAGACGAGCTTCAAGCGTTGTTCGACGTGTTACACGGAAGGTCTGTAGATGATGTGCAGGAAGCGTTCTACATCGTCGAACATGGCGAACGTATCCCACCATACGCCCCGATCAGGTTCACCACGCCAGTGGCCCCAGTTCGAGTGCTGAAGGCGTTCACCAGCTTTGCCGATGAGCTTGATGGATATGTGCCAGACGTAGCGCCAGCGCTGATACAAGGTCACAGGGTGCCGTGTGAGATTGATCCGCTCCCATGGGACTAACTAGTCCATGCGGAAAAGTCTGGGGCAGCAGGGGCAGGAGTAGCAGCATAAGCTCTAAGCCAACCATTACAGTCATGCAGGAAAGGGTTGTAGTCAGATACCAGTCGTGACAACGGAACAATGTAAAATTTCGGCTCGCTGACTTGGGCACCGTGTTTCTGAGTCAAAGCAGATATCGCAGGTTCATCTGCGCCAGCGACAGTGACGTCTGAGTCGATAAAAGAGTGCTTCTTAGCATTGCTGATGTCGTTCAACGCACGAAGCATATTGTGGTGGGGCTGGAGCACGCTTTCCGGGCCCGGATAGTCTTTTTTTCTGAACATCGTTCCGATGGAATCAATCTCTATCCGCTCCGGGTATTGTCCTTGTTGGCGGTAGGTATCGAGGCACCACAGAAGAGCGATGAACTCATCTGCAACGCGGCGAAGTTGGGTCGTCGCGTATTCCATCGCAAACCTGTGCAGCTCAAAAGCGTTCGTAAGCTCCACCCCCGGCCTCGTTCGTTGAGCCGTGAACTTGTCCCATTCGGCGTATGCAATTCCAATTTGGCGATTCGCCTCGTCGAGTCGGCTCATGATCGTGATGTGTTTGAGCTGCAAATTGCCGTATGGCGTTGATGCCGGAAGCGGGATTATCAGCGAGAAGTTCATCGGCTCGTCGTGCCGTTTTCCGGTTTCAATCTGCGGTATCGTCATGGCTAGGTCCTAGAACGGTCGCAAGAATGGGCTGCTGCGGTTTCCATGAGCTGGTTAAACCTACGCTCTGCCTCGCCCTGATTCCGTTTCAGCTTTTCGAGGCTAACTTCAACGGCAGTAAGTCGCTCCCGACATTCCTTCTCGGTGTAGCGGTCACGATTCGTATGTGCATGCTCAGCAAAAGCAGATGCCTCCGCAATGCATTGGCGGAAGAACTCTTGCCGATCTCGGAGGAAGTTGGACGTGATCTCTCGAAGCTCAGGATTCAAGTCGTTGTTGAGGGAGAGACGATGGGCCAACGTATCGGTTTCCCGATCCAGCTTGTACCACTCTGAACGTGCAGCCTCGGCCTTGAGTAATAGGTTTTGCCTTAGCAGGTAGAGTTCGTTTGCCCTCGACCTGTTTTGCACACGCTCTGTACGCAGTAGCGCGAACAAGGAGACGGCCAGTGCCAGTAATGATGCAGCCGGAATTGATGCAAGGTCCACAGTGCTCTCCATTCGCGTGGTGACTTCGCAGTATGTGGCGCTTCACGTCTTGGGACAACGTGTGCAGATAATTCGATTTAATCCCCCAAAATCCCCACGAAATAGGATCAGAAGCCCTGTTACGGCGGGCCACGTCGACGACTGTAGAAGCTGTTGCACGCCTGTAGCCCGGTAACGGCGTGGGCTGTGCTTATCTCAGGTCAAACCGGGCGCGTTGAAAGATAGTTTCCGGACGTTTCGAAACGGGAAAAGCGCTCCAACTAGGCCAGACTCAAGGTTTTCCGCATGAGGAACGCCTAATGGAACTGCTATCTGTCGAAATCAAGCTTCTGCTCGCCATCCATGCAGGTCAGCCTGTTGTGAGAGGCGAGGACGTGCACACGCTTCGGCAATTGATCGCGAAGGGTTACGCAGCGGGTGTGGACGCTTCTGACGGAGATGGTGACGAGTACATAGAAGTGCGACTGACGCCGTCAGGTCGAGAGATCGCAAGCGACCTCTACATGGACGAGTGATAGCCGTTGCCGTGACCGCAGGGCACTACTAAATCCTCTCTGTGCCCCGCCTTGAGAGAGGTCTCATGTGTAGCGCCCCCACAGTGCTCCGTGCTAACAGTCCCCTCTAAGCCATGTCACAAAATCACTTGCTCGGCTTGTGGACCGGCAATGTTGGGTGCTTAGGTTTTGTTTCCGGGTTTACATGGTGACGGCGATCATCTTTGCCGTCGTCACGTTTCGGCTTTGGTCCCGGGTTGATATCGGTAAACATATACAGCTCCTCATGGTCGCCATTGGATTGTGGCGCATGGAATATAGCAATATGCCACCTAGATGAGTCTGGTCCATTGGTCTGGTATCAACAATCGACCGTTAAACGATCCTTCTCTGATAGACGGTATTAGGTATCAAAAAAATAGGCTTATTGATTTATCGATACCTTTGTACACTGGTACTACGTTAAACGATACCAAGGAGTTTCCCCGCCATGTCCCGCACCTTCCTCTACGCACGAGTCTCTACATCAAACCAGTTCACCGAGAACCAGTTGCAGGAAGTTAAAGCCGCAGGGTTCGACGTGCAGGCGAGTCGGGTAGTGCAGGAAACCATTTCAGGCAGCATTGCCGCCAGCGAACGTCCCGGATTCCAAAAGCTAATGGACCGCATGGAATCAGGAGACGTGCTGATCGTTACCAAGCTCGACCGCTTGGGCCGTAATGCCATGGACGTACGTCAGA
Source organism: Pseudomonas sp. PS02290 (assembly GCF_029960075.1). Classification (NCBI taxonomy): domain Bacteria; kingdom Pseudomonadati; phylum Pseudomonadota; class Gammaproteobacteria; order Pseudomonadales; family Pseudomonadaceae; genus Pseudomonas; species Pseudomonas sp. PS02290. The sequence continues at coordinate 18,217 of NZ_JASCOY010000029.1, read as the reverse complement.
CAGTTGAGCGTCTTGATGAAGGTGGCATTCGCGTTCATTGCCTCGCCCTTGGCGGTGTAGACCTCACCAGTGCAGCAGGCAAGATGACCATGCAAGTGCTGGGGGCTGTAGCTGAATTCGAACGTGACTTGTTGATAGAGCGCACTCAACAGGGGCTCACTCGTGCCAAGGCTGAGGGCAAGAAGCTGGGACGCCCTGAAGCAACTGATACCACAGCATCGGTGCAGCGCCTTAAGGCAAGAGACATGACACAGGCTCAGGTTGCTGCTGAGCTTGATGTTGGCATTGCTACCGTCAAGCGTCACTGGAACAAGGTCTGATCGTACTCGCTGTACATAAGCCTACCTCGCTGGTGGGCTTTGTCGTATCTGTTCTTGGCGGAAGGTGTGACCCAGCCCCTCAGCAGTGAGCACACGCCGCCAGCGAGGCCAGCAGAGCCGTTAGGGGTTATTCTAAGAAAGCGGTGAAAGCCGATGGCCCCCTGCGTGCTGTGTTAAGCCGATAGGATGAAAATCTGCCGCCAGCATCAGGGCTTACTTTCCAGCCAGCACAGTCAACCGCCATCGAATGTGCTCACCGTCCGCAGCCGGAAATTAGAAATCGCCAGAAAACGGGCCTACCTCACTTGCAGGGGAACGCTTGCATGAATGCCTTAATGGTCAGGACCGTGCTGTCTTGCGTCAGTAGGGCAGGATTGTCGTCAAGATACTTCACCACAATTCTCGCTGCCTGAGCATTCGTGAGTGATTCTTCAGGCCAGCAGACTTGCACTTCTGGGTCGAGACGCTTGTTCATATAGAACATAGTGTTCATGACGCCTTCCACTACTCCCAGACAATGGCCGAATCCTATCCTACTCGACCCTTGGGGCCACTCAGGAGCGTCAATCGCCGCTACGGCCTGCTTGCATTCGACAATGAATTTATTGCCGTCAGCCAATGCGGCGCTAGAAGCTAAGACGCCAACTACTGCAATGATCCCGATCCCTGCTTTCATCCTGCCACATCCTCAAAAGTGATCGCGGATTCTAACCGTTGCTGTCGGCAAGCTACTACACGTTGGCGGGCTCTCACCTCAGATCGAACGCCACTGGTGCAGGCTGATCCTGTTCCTGGCCGTCAAGTGCTCCAGTCGCACGCTCTCGACTCTCATGCACCACTACTTCCAGCGCCTCCTTGGTTTTCAGTCAAACACTCTGCCAGTCGTTGTGGGCCATTACTGCATTGTGCCACCATGCGGTCCCTATACTCATATCAAGGAACGATGATGGCCCTCATCGAGTGCAAAGAATGCTCGAAACAGGTAAGTGATTCTGCTGCCGCCTGCCCCCATTGCGGTGCTCCAGTCGCTCCGCCCCAAATCGCGCGTACCCCTGACGAGACTAAGAAAGTCGGTGTCGGTTTTGCTTTGGGAATATTCTTCTTACCGTGGCTGTTTGGTTGGTTCTTATTGGGCCGGGGTTACAGCATCGCAGCACGGATATGCGGTCTGACATGGCTCGCGCTGTCGATATTCGTTTTTCTGGGTGCGCGAGATAAGAGCCCATCCGACACCACCGCTTCTGTTCCATCAAAGCCAACTATCAGCCGGGAAGATGAACGTGCGGCAAGGCTCGCATCTTTGAGCACATTCACAGCGGCTCAGCTTGCGGCTGCTTACGACCGCAACACTGTAGCAGCTGACCAGCAGTTCAAGGGTAAGGCTTACAAGGTGACTGGCACTGTAAGTTCTATCAACACCGACTTCCGTGGCCGTCCTTACGTAACACTCCAAGGTGGCGTGAACCAGTTTATGGAGCCTCAGTTTTCATTCGAGAATGCCAAGGACCCAGCCATCGCACAGCTACAAAAGGGCAGTCGCGTTACCTTGGCTTGCACGGGCAGAGGCGACATTGCGAAGACGCCCATGTCCGAAGACTGTCAGTTCGTACGCTGAACAATCTGAATCGGGACAATGGAGGCACTGTAGTTAGTTTATGCAGTGCTTCAACTACCCTTTGGGCGGTGTATTCAGCAGGTAGGGCGATGATCTGTCGCCAGTCTCGGTGCCAGGGCAGTGCTTATTCTCGCCAGCTTTGCACACAGAGCGACTCCGATCCCCATGCAAGGTCTGAATAACGGGGGCCAGAATCTAGCGTCAGTGGTAATGGCTGCGTCCGAAATCATACCAAGGACTGTGGTTTTTCCACTGGAGTGAGCGTAGCTCGACGCCTTTACCACTCGTGAGCAATGCCACCTCACGCTTGTGCTTATCGGAGGTATCATCCCCAAACATGACCCCCACCAGTGCATCGCCATAGCTAAGGTAGAGGGGCTCGGGCGACTTTGAGAAAGCAATCCAACGGAATTCATCCTCCGCTTGCCAGTCGCTCATCTTTTCAAAGAAGAGCCTGTGGTGGTGATGCTTGAGATGAACCATCGGGTAGTTCTCTCTTCCATGCTGCTTCAACTCGTCGATATTGATAGTGAACGCATGGTCGTCGTAAATTTCGCCCTCGATGCCCCGGTTCTGGTACTGCACTGCTCCCCTCATTAGCTGTGCATGGGCGAGCAATTGACCACGTATCTGTTCCTGTAAGCGCTCGCTGTCGAACACGAGGCATACGCCCTTGTGCTTGTCGCCATACTGCGCCCACATCCGAGGTTTGCAATATCCACGATTGAAGATGTCGGTGAGGTGGTTGCCGGTTAGAGGTGGGGTATCACGTGAGAAGCAGATAAGGCGAGTGTCTCGCTTCAGCGCCCCAGAGAGCCATTCAGATAGCTCATCGCGGTTCTGTGCTGCTAGGTCGGAATCGTCTACATACGATATGAAATCGAAAAGCCACTGCTTGCTCTCTTTGGGGTCGTTGGTGCTGGTGTAGGGACTCAAGAGCAACGTCTGATTTTTCAGGATGTAATCAATCGCCGTTGGGGCGCTGGTGTAGTGATACAGATATTGCTCTGGATTTTTGACGTTCATTATCATCATGCGATCGCCCTCCGCTGGTCTGCCAGAGATTAGCGTTTGCGGTTTTCAGGCGCTACGGTTTATCTCTTGCCGCGCCAGTAACGGCAACACCTTGTACGAACAACAGTCCTTGGTCTGGAGCACGCCAGCGGCGATTGCATTCTGACGCCCGGCGATTCACTCGCCACTCAGACAATCCCACTCAGGCCAGCGGCCTCACCACTGTCATTCCTGATGCACCTCGACCAATGACAATGAATCCTCAATCCAGCTCTTGCCTTGCCCTTGCTGGTGATCTACAGCTTGACCGTGCAAAGCTCCTGAAGGCACCACGTTACTAATCTTTCTTACTCTCTCTTTGTTATTACTCTTTCTTACTACAGTGGGTTTCTCCTACACGACAGCAGTAAAATTCCTACTCGTGGCGTGTAGGTGTTTCCGACTCGTGCATGGGTTGAACCCACACGCTACGCCGCCTCACGGGTAGGAAGAACCGACACGTTGGCGAATGGATCGTCTTCAAAGTCAGAGTGAGGCGACGTGCTCACCGGTAGCTTCGGTGCCACTGGCGCTGCTGCCGTCACTTGAACTGGCGTTGTCACTGGCGCCGCTGCAGCTACACGCGCTGCCTTTGCCTGCTTGGGCACGTGTGTAACCTTCAGATCAGCAAGGATGACGTATGTGTTCTGCAGTTGGCTTCCGCGTACAGTGCGACGAGCCACCTCAAGATATCCGTGCTGCTCCAGTGCTTGCATGAAGGTGATCACGGTATCGCGACTGCAATTGACAGCCTCACCTATAGCCTCGTGACTCTCGAACCAAGATTTGCCAAGGCCAGTGAAGAAATCGTGTCGGTCTTTGATGTGCAGCCACAGAATTTTTTGCATGGGCGTAAGTGCGATCAACTCGCCGGTATCTCGTGATATCCAGTGCGAGGCGTGCATGAGGGATTTGTGGAAGATTACGTAGGCGTGGTCGTTCACAGGCGGGTTCTCCTTTGTCAGTTCGTTGTGTTGGTCACTTCCTTCGGCGTGTCGCCGTGCTGGATGTTTTGTCGCCGTTGTGGCGAGGTAGAAACATACGCTTATTTGGGGCATTTTGTCAACATTTAGGGTTGACATCTGATATTCACTTGATCTCGCCCATGCGATCAGGTCAGGTAGAGTGGGCAATCCAAGTGGGCAAAGCGAAAAGTGATCCGGCACAAAAAAGCCCCGTAAATCAGTGACTTACGAGGCTTTTCAAATAATGGCGGAGAGATAGGGATTTGAACCCTAGGTACTGTCGCCAGTACAACGGATTTCGAATCCGTCCCGTTCGGCCACTCCGGCATCTCTCCAACGGCGCGCATCATAACAGTTCGTTCGAGGAACGCGAACCCTTTTTAAGGATTTTTTCGCGTTCTTTCAGATGCTTGCAGCGTTTTCCGCTTGAAGCGTTGGATCAGAGCGGTACGCCGAGACGCTGGGCGACTTCTTCGTAGGCTTCGATGACATCACCGAGGCCCTGACGGAAGCGGTCCTTGTCCATTTTCTTGCGGGTTTCTTTGTCCCACAGGCGGCAGCCGTCCGGGCTGAACTCGTCGCCCAGGACGATCGAGCCGTCGCTGAAGACGCCGAATTCAAGCTTGAAGTCGACCAGCAGCAGGCCGGCGTCGTCGAACAGTTTGCTCAGGACTTCGTTGACCTTCAGGGACAGCTCTTTCATGCGAACCAGTTGCTCGGCGGTGCCCCAACCGAACGCGACGACGTGGGAGTCGTTGATGAACGGGTCGCCTTTGGCGTCGTCCTTCAGGAACAGCTCGAACGTGTAAGGGTTGAGCTTCATGCCCTCTTCTACGCCCAGGCGCTTGACCAGGCTGCCGGCGGCGTAGTTACGCACGACGCATTCGACCGGGATCATGTCGAGCTTCTTGACCAGCACTTCGTTGTCGCCCAGCAGTTTGTCGAACTGGGTCGGAATGCCGGCGGCTTCGAGCTTCTGCATGATGAAGGCGTTGAACTTGTTGTTCACCATGCCTTTGCGGTCGAGTTGTTCGATGCGCTTGCCATCGAACGCCGAGGTGTCGTTGCGGAACACCAGGATCAAGCGGTCAGCGTCATCGGTCTTGTAAACCGACTTGGCTTTGCCGCGGTAGAGTTCTTCACGTTTTTCCATGATGGGCTCCGCTTGCTGAGTCTTGCTGAATAGTGGGGGGCGAGTCGCCCGTTTGGGACGCTAGGCGATTTCGCGCCAGTCGAGCCCTGAATCCTGATCGGCCAATTGTAGCCAGTCCTCGTCGCACCCAAGGGTGTCGACAAAACATTGCCGGGCCAGATGCGGCAGGTTGTTCTTGCTGCTCAAATGGGCCAGCACCAGGTGCTGCAGATCCTGCCATCCCAACTCGTTCACCAGACTGGCGGCCTGATGATTGTTCAAATGACCGTGATCTCCGCCCACCCGCTGCTTGAGAAAGTACGGGTACTGACCCCGGGCAAGCAGATCGCGACAGTGATTGGACTCGACCATGAGCGCATCGAGCCCGCGGTAGCTGTCGAGCACCGTCGGGCAATACGAGCCAAGGTCGGTCAACAGGCCGAAGCGTCGTCGCCCGTCGTTAAACACGAACTGCGTGGGCTCCAGCGCATCGTGAGCCACCGACACCACGTCGATGCCCAGACCACCAATGCGCAGACCCTGCCCGCCCACCAGCCGAAGCCCTGCTTCAACCGGCTTGCGCATGCCGCGCAGCGTGCCGTCACTGAGATACACCGGCACATCGTAGCGCCGAGACAGCAAACCCACGCCATGCACATGATCGGCATGTTCGTGGGTCACTAGAATGGCGCTCAGCTGCTTGCCGCTGACGCCCAGCCTGTCGAGCCGTCGTTCGGTTTCTCGCAGGGAGAAACCGCAATCGACCAGCACGTACGTGTCGTTGCTCGCGACCAGCGTGGCATTGCCGCGACTGCCGCTGCCCAGAACCGCGAAGCGCACTTAACCCAGGTTGTCCTGAATGACGCTCAACACACGACGAGCGACTTCAGTCGGCGCAACGGTGTTGATGTTCTTCTCGACCGTGACCTGAACGTTCTCGCCGACCTTGCTCAGGCGAACCTGATACCGCTCGGCGCGGGCCTCCTTCTCTTCCTTGGACTCTTCACTGCCGAATACGCGACTGAGGAAGCCAGGCTTGTTTTCAGGCTTGTCGGCTTTTTCCGCCAGGTTGATGTAGTAAAGACCCAGGCTGCGGTTGATGTCCTCAACGCGCCAGTCGCCCTGGTTAAGCGCACGACCGACGCTCGACCACGCGCGATCCAGATCCGCGCCCAGGTTCAGCACCGGGTTGCCGCTGCCGTCTTCGCTGAGGGAAACTCGGCTTGGGGTGTCGAAATCACGCGCCGCCAGCAGGGACACCGAACCGCCCTTCTCGGCAGTGCGGGTCAGGCTCGCCAGCATGTCATCGGTCAGCACGGAGTCGAGGCCAACGTTGGTGCTGCGCGACGGGAAGGCAGGGTCATCGCGGCTGCCGGCCGGACGTTGCACGCTGACCACATAGATTTCACTGGTGTTGCGCTGCACGCCCGGCTCGATACGAACGCGCACGCGGGTCTCGGTGTTGGCAGCATCGCCACTCGAACCCATGCGCTTGGCAACCGATGCCGACAACTCGTCCATGCGCTGCCAGGTGGTGTTGAATTCACCGGTCTGCGGACGATCTTCGGCGATGCGGAAACCGTTGTCTTCAAAGTACTGATGCGCCACAGGCCAGACTTCGGCCGGTGCGCGCTGGGCAAGAATCCAGCGGTTGTCGCCGCTCTTCTGCAGCGTGTAGTCCCCGGAGTCCTGAGCAGTAGTCAGAGGTTGCGGACGCGGCACGGTGAATTCACCCTTCTGGGTGTCGTCGGCGACGTTGCGCGGGATCGGCAGCAACGGGTCCAGTCGTTTGACTTCCTGAACGCCCTCGGGCATTTGCATCAGCGGCTTCTGGGTCGCTTCCAGGTAATCGCTGCTGCGATCGCGGAAGTAACCGTCCTGGCCAAAAAGCCAGCTGCAACCGCTGGTGCTGGAGATAATCAAGGCTAGTGCGGAAAGTCCGGCCAGTCGCTTCATTGCGTAATGCTTCCTCATTAGACCAATACACCGGACTGGCGCAGGGCCTGACGCAGCGGCTCGCGGCAGGACTCGCTGAGCCAGGTGAGCGGCAGACGAATACCGTCTGGCATCAAACCCATCTCATGCAGGGCCCATTTCACGGGAATAGGGTTCGATTCGATGAACAGTGTCTTGTTCAGCGGCATCAGTTTTTCATGGATTTTGCGGGCGGTGTCGGCATCACCGGCCATCGCGGCTTTGCACAGGTCGGCCATGGCGCGCGGCGCGACGTTGGCGGTGACCGAGATATTGCCTTTGCCACCGAGCAACATCAGCTCGACGGCAGTTGCGTCATCGCCGGAATAGACCAGGAAGTCGCTGCTCACGCCGGCAAGAATATCCTTGGCGCGCTGCAGGTCTCCGGTGGCTTCCTTGATCGCGATGATGTTTTTGACTGTCGACAGGCGGATAACGGTTTCGGCTGACATGTCGCAGGCGGTACGGCCCGGCACGTTATACAGAATCTGCGGGATGTCGACGGCTTCGGCGATGTGTTTGAAGTGCTGGTACAAGCCTTCCTGAGTCGGCTTGTTGTAGTACGGGGTGACCAGCAGGCAGGCATCGGCACCGGCGTTCTTGGCGTTGGTGGTCAGTTCGACCGCCTCGCGGGTGGAGTTGGCGCCCGTGCCGGCGATGACCGGAATGCGGCCAGCGACCTGCTGAACCACGCGGCGGATGACTTCGATGTGCTCGTTGACGTCGAGCGTCGCGGATTCACCGGTGGTGCCGACGGCAACAATGGCGTTGGTGCCCTCTTGCAGGTGAAAGTCCACCAGTTTGCTCAGGCTGTCCCAGTCGAGACGACCTTGTGCATCCATGGGTGTGACCAGTGCCACCATACTGCCCGCAATCATGCAAACCGCTCCTGCCGGAAAAAGAGAGCGGTAATGGTACTGGCGCCATGATCCTTGCACAAGGCGAGCATTCCCCTCGGCGCCGGTTTTCGCTACCCTTCGGTCTTTGATCGGTACGGGTCATCTGCCCGGCTCGTTCGACTGCTCGATTTTGTCGTCACTTACCCCGCCCTGCGTCGTTATCGCGCGCCATGACAGGCTCATGGCCGCGATTGACGGCTGCGGGTCGGGGCGACATCACGATGCCTTCGTCCGTCGAGCCCGCCGGCACAGGCCTGCTGCGTACCGACCGCTCATCGTTTAGGAATGCTGCATGTCATCCATCCCCACAGTTCGCGAACAATTCCTTGTCATCAGTGCCCTTGGCGCCAACCCAATGGAGCTGACCAACGTCCTGTGCCGCGCCAGTAACGAAAGCCGTTGCTCGGTCGTCAGCTCTCGCCTCACTCGCCACGGTGAGTGCAGCGCGCTGATCCTGCAGATCTCCGGCAGCTGGGACGCCCTGGCGCGTCTGGAAACCGGCCTGCCCAACCTGGCGAAGAAACACGCCTTCACCGTCAATGTGGTGCGCAGTGCTTCGCTGGAAAACCGTCCGGAAGCCCTGCCTTACGTGGCGTACGTCAGTTCGGCGTATCGCCCGGACATCATCAACGAGCTGTGCCAGTTCTTCATCGACCACAACGTCGAGCTGGAAAACCTGATCTGCGACACCTATCAGGCCCCACAGACCGGCGGCACCATGCTCAACGCGACGTTCACCGTGACATTGCCGGCCGGTACCCAGATCAGCTGGCTGCGTGACCAGTTCCTGGACTTCGCCGACGCACTCAACCTCGATGCGCTGATCGAACCATGGCGCCCTCAAGCACCGATGTAAGGAGTCTCGAATGGCTGTAGAACTCGACCAAGCGGTTGCCGACTTTCAGGTGCAGGCCACGAGCGAACAGGCGGTCAGCCTGTCGGCGCTCAAAGGTCAGCAAGTCGTTCTTTATTTCTATCCGAAAGACAGCACCCCGGGTTGCACCACCCAGGGCCAGGGATTCCGTGATCATCACGCCGACTTCACGGCCGCCAACACGGTGGTGTTCGGGGTTTCGCGGGACAGCCTGAAATCCCACGAGAACTTCAAGGCCAAGCAGGAATTCCCGTTCGAGCTGATTTCGGACAAAGATGAATCGCTGTGCCAGCTGTTCGATGTGATCAAGCTGAAAAAGCTGTACGGCAAGGAATACCTGGGCGTCGACCGCAGCACCTTCCTGATCGACAAGGACGGCGTGCTGCGCAAGGAATGGCGCGGCGTGAAAGTGCCGGGGCATGTGGCGGCGGTGCTTGAAGCAGCTCAGGCGCTGAACAAGGCTTGATCACCATCATGTAGTCCTGAGCTTGCCCGCGATCGGGGGCCGTTTAGTCATCGTAGGTTGACCATGACGACGCCGATCGCGAGCAAGCTCACTCCTACAAAAAGCGAGGCAACGCCTATAACAAAGGCGCCACCGTCGGTTCGTTCCGAGGCCACGCATCCAGTACGGCCTTGAATAGAGTCGCCAGCGGAATCGCAAAGAAAATCCCCCAGAACCCCCATAGCCCTCCGAACAACAGCACGGCGCAGATGATCGCGACCGGGTGCAGGCTCACGGTCTGGGAGAACAGCAGCGGCACCAGCACATTGCCGTCCAGGGTCTGGATAATGCCGTGGACCACCATCAGATAGATGAACTGATCGCTCCAGCCCCACTGGAACAGCGCGATGAACGCCACCGGCACTGTCACCACGACTGCGCCCACGTACGGCACGACCACCGAAATCCCCACCAGCATCGCCAGCAACGCCGAGTAATTCAGCCCCATGGTCACGAAGGCGATGTACGTCACCCCGCCACAGATGAAGATCTCAATGACCTTGCCGCGAATGTAGTTGGCGATCTGCCGATTCATTTCCTCGGCCACATGGGTAATCAGCGTACGTTCACGGGGCAGATAGCCCCTCGCCCAACGGCTGATCATCCGACGATCCTTGAGGAAGAAGAACACCAGAATCGGCACCAGCACCAGGTAGATCATCATGTTGACCAACAGCGGCAAGCTGGACAGGGAAAACGTCAGCGCCCATTGCCCGAACTTTCCGACCTCGCCGCGCGCCACTTCTATCGCCTGCAGGACCTGTTCGTCCGACACCAGATGCGGATAACGCTCCGGCAGCAGCAACAGCAACGACTGCCATTTGGCGAGCATGCCGGGCAATTCGTTGAACAAGGTGATGAGCTGTCGCCACAGCAGTGGGACCAGAACCAGCAAAAACAGCGCCAGCGCCCCCATGAATAAAGCGAAGACCAGTCCAACTGCGCCACCTTCCGGGACCCGCAGGCGTTCAAGCAGGTTGACCAACCCCTGCATCAGAAAGGCGAGCACCAGTCCGGCCAGCACCGGGGCAAGCATGCCGCCGAGGGTGAGAACAACGGTAAATCCGAGAACCAACAGCACTGCCAGCACTACCGCTTCCTCGTCGGAAAAGTAGCGCTGTATCCAGTCGCGAAGCACTTTGAACATCAAGAATCCTAGGAGGGTTGCGAGGGGTCAGAAACGCTCAGGCCTTGCGTAGCCAATACCGATAAATGCCGTCAGCGTTTTCTTCGTGCAGCAGCGCGTGCCCGGCCAGTTTTGCGAAGGTACGGAAGTCGCGCTGCGAGCCTGCATCGGTGGCCGTCACTTTGAGGACCGCGCCGCTGGCCAGACGGTTGAGTTCCATCTTGGCCTTGAGCAAGGGAAGCGGGCAGTTGAGGCCGCTGGCGTCGAGCTCTGCATCGCAGGGTGCGGGGTGTCCTACAGCGTCAGACATCGTTTCTCTCCGGATAGACACATCCGCCCTCGCATAAAAGCAGTCAGGCGGAAGAGCATTCTTACAAGTTTTCCAGAATACCCCACTCTGGTCAGCAAGCCATCGAGCCAGCTACAGTGGCGCCTTTCTGCCCCAGAGTTTCGTGCATGAATTTTTTGCGCCCCACGCTGCTGACCCTCGCATGCCTGCTGGCAGCGCCGAGCTTCGCAGAAGATGACCTGCCCTCCCTCGGCGACGCGAGTTCATCCATCGTTTCTCCCCAGCAAGAATATGACTTGGGGCGTGCCTGGCTCGGGCTGCTGCGCTCTGAAGTGGCGCAGCTGTCCGACCCGTTGCTCAAGGACTTCGTCGAGTCCTCGGTCTACCGGCTGGCCGAAACCAGCCAGGTGCAGGACCGCCGGCTCGAATTCATCCTGATCAACACGCCGGAGATCAACGCCTTCGCAGCGCCCGGCGGGATCATCGGAGTCAACGGCGGGTTGTTCCTCCATGCCGAGACCGAAGGCGAATACGCCGCGGTCCTCGCCCACGAATTGGCTCACTTGTCGCAACGGCACTTCGCCAGGGGCGTGCAGGCGCAGCAGCGCATGCAAGTGCCGGTGATGGCGGCGATGCTCGCCGGTATTGTCATGGCCGCAGCGGGCGCGGGGGATGCGGGGATTGCCGCGATTGCCGGCACCCAGGCCGCCGCGATTCAGGAGCAGGCGCGGTTCTCCCGGCAAAACGAAGCAGAAGCCGACCGCATCGGCATTCTCAATCTTGAAAAGGCCGGCTACGACCCGCGCAACATGCCCACCATGTTCGAGCGCTTGGCGCGCCAGTATCGCTATGACGCCAAGCCACCGGAATTCCTGATGAGCCACCCGGTGACCGAATCCCGTATTGCCGACACGCGCAACCGCGCCGAGCAAGCCAAGCCCGGCGGCAAGGAAGACAGCCCTGCGTATCAACTGATGCGCGCACGCACCGTGCTGATATACGAAGAAACCCCGGGCATGGCGGCCAAGCGTTTCCGTGCGCAACTGGCCGAGAACCCGAAAAACGATGCGGCTCGCTACGGTCTGGCACTGGCGCAGACCAAAGCGGGTCAGTTGAATGAGGGCCGCGAGACGCTGAAGCCCTTGCTCGACAAAGCGCCGGACAACATTCCCTACAACCTCGCCGCCGTGAATCTGGACATCTCCAACAATCGCCTGCCCGACGCTCAACAGCGGGTGGACCGGATGTTGAACCTGTACCCGGACAACTACCCGCTCAATCAGGCGAAAGTCGACGTCCTGCTCAAGCAGTCCAAGGCGCCGGAAGCGCTGAAGTCTCTGGAGATTCTGTTGAAGAGCCGCCCGGACGATCCGGACATCTGGAATCAGGTGGCGGATACCCGTGGTTTGTCGGGCAACACCATCGGCCTGCACCAGGCCCGTGCCGAATACTTCGCGCTGATGGGCGATTTCAAGCAGGCGATTCAACAGCTTGAATTTGCCAAGCGACGGGCGAACAACAACTTCCAGCTGGCCTCACGCATCGAGGCGCGGCAGCAGGAAATCATTGCTCAGGAGCGGGCGGTGAAGGACATGATGAATTGAGGTGAGCTACGGTCAGCTCCAAGCGGCAAGCCATAAGATGCAAGATGGAATGCAGCAAATCGGCTTGAGGCTTGCCGCTTGCCGCTGTGAATCAGGCGTTACCAGAGCTCTTCATCCGTGCCGCCTGGGTAAAGTCGAGCATGCGCTGCAACGGCCGAACGGCATGAGGGATAACCGCAGGGTCGACGAAGATTTCGTTGGTACCTTCGCGCAAACACTGAAGCGTGCGCGCCAGCGTGTTCATCGCCATCCACGGGCAATGGGCGCAACTGCGGCATGCGGCGCCATTACCTGCGGTCGGTGCCTCAATGAAGACCTTGTCCGGGCACAGCTGCTGCATCTTGTAGAAGATGCCGCGATCGGTGGCGACGATGAAGGTGGTGTTCGGCAGCGTTTGTGCGGCCTTGATCAACTGGCTGGTGGAGCCCACGGCGTCAGCCAGATCGATGACCGACTCGGGGGACTCCGGGTGCACCAGAATGGCAGCGTCCGGGTACAACGCTTTCATGTCCTCAAGCTGCCGGGACTTGAATTCCTCGTGCACGATGCAGGCGCCGTCCCACAACAGCATGTCGGCCCCGGTCTCGCGCTGGATGTAACGGCCCAGATGCTTGTCGGGCGCCCAGATGATTTTCTCGCCGTTGTCCATCAGGCTTTCGACGATCTCCAACGCACAGCTGGACGTCACCACCCAATCAGCACGGGCTTTTACAGCGGCTGAGGTATTGGCGTAAACCACCACGGTACGCTCGGGATGCTGATCGCAGAACGCAGCGAACTCGTCGACCGGGCAACCAAGGTCCAGCGAGCAGGTAGCCTCAAGGGTTGGCATCAGAATGCGTTTTTCGGGAGTGAGAATTTTTGCGGTTTCACCCATGAAACGCACCCCGGCCACCAAAACGGTTTTCGCCGGATGGTTTTTGCCGAATCGCGCCATTTCCAGAGAATCCGAAACGCAACCGCCGGTTTCTTCCGCCAGCGCCTGAATCACCGGATCGCAGTAGTAGTGAGCGACCAGCACAGCGTCCTGAGCCTTGAGCTCGGCGGCGATCAAACGGCGGTACTCAGCCTCCTCTTCCGGGCTCAGGGTTTTGGGCTGTTTGGCGTCCAGGTGCGCTTGGACCAGAAGGCGTTCGGAGATGTGTGTCATGTCGGTGGACCTGAATGCGCGTACGGACGGAAGGTCCGCATGATAGAAAACGGCCGGGAAGTTAGCACGGGATCTGTTGAGCGATCACTTACCGGCAGTCACCGACTGCGGATCTTCAACCATCATGTTGGCGTTCCGGACGCCGCGAGACCGTCTCGCAATCGGGCGGAACGACCCACCCGCGAAAGCCTCGAACCCTCAAGTTAGCCATTCAATGGCAGAATCTGCGCCACTGGACAGTTTTGGAGACCCTCATGCTGCGCGTATTTGAACGACGGCTCGACCCCTTCCCACCTGACGAAGCACCGCCGCCACCCGTAGGTCTGACGCGTTTTCTGTGGGCCTGCACCCGTGGAGCGCGTGGCTATATCCTCGCCCTTGCGGTGCTCAGCGCCTGTGTATCGCTTTACGAAGCCTGGCTCTTCTCGTTCCTCGGGCAAGTGGTCGATCTGCTCTCGACCTGGAAGGACGGCGGCGCCACCGCGGGCGAGGAAAGTCGAGCGCTGTGGGGCATCGGCATTGTGCTGGTGATCAGCATCGGGCTGGTGGCCATGCGCACGATGGTTCAGCACCAGGTGCTGGCGATCAACCTGCCGCTGCGGCTGCGCTGGGATTTTCACCGACTGATGCTGCGGCAAAGCCTGTCGTTCTTCTCCGACGAGTTCTCCGGTCGGGTCACCACCAAGGTGATGCAGACCGCGCTGGCGGTGCGGGACGTGCTGTTCACCCTGATCGAAATCGCGCCCGGCATCGGCGTTTATTTCATTGCGATCATCGCGCTGGCCGGCGGCTTCGCCTTGAAGCTGATGCTGCCGTTCATGGCCTGGATCGTATTGTTCGGCCTGGCCATGCTGTACTTCGTGCCGCGCCTGGGCAAAGTCGGTCAGGAGCAGGCCAACGCGCGGTCGTCGATGACCGGGCGGATCTCCGATGCCTACACCAACATCACCACGGTGAAACTGTTCTCCCACTCCAAACGCGAAGCGCAGTTTGCGCGTGCGGCGATGGAGGACTTCAAGCAGACCGGCTTTCGCCAGATGCGTCTGGTGAGCCAGTTCGAGATCGTCAATCAGGCACTGGTTGTCGCGCTGATTCTGGGCGCAGGCGGTTATGCCCTGTGGCTGTGGCATCAGGGTGACGTCGGCACCGGCGCGGTGGCCGCGATTACCGCCATGGCGCTGCGCATCAATGGCATGTCCCACTGGATCATGTGGCAGATGACCTCGCTGTTCGAGAACATCGGCACGGTGCAGGACGGCATGGCGACCCTGACTCAGGGCCCTAAAGTGCAGGACGCGCCGGATGCAGCCGTGTTGAAGACCACCGGCGGCGCCGTGACCTTTGACAACGTCAGCTTCAACTACAACGGCGAGCGTCAGGTGCTGGAGGGTTTGAATCTCGCCATCCGCCCCGGCGAGAAGATCGGGCTGGTCGGACGTTCAGGCGCCGGCAAATCCACGCTGATCAATCTGCTGCTGCGCTTCTATGACGTGGACAGCGGCGAGATTCGCATCGATGGGCAGAACATCAGGCAGGTCACGCAAGACAGCCTGCGCAGCGCCATCGGCATGGTCACGCAAGATACGTCGCTGCTGCATCGGTCCATTCGCGACAACATCGCGTATGGCCGACCTGATGCCACCGATGAGGAAATCCACACCGCTGCGGCCAACGCCCAGGCCGACGGCTTCATCAGCCAGCTCAGCGACAAGCATGGTCACAGCGGCTACGACACGCTGGTGGGTGAGCGCGGCATCAAGCTGTCGGGCGGCCAGCGCCAACGGGTCGCCATTGCTCGCGTGATGCTGAAGAACGCGCCGATCCTGCTGCTGGACGAAGCCACCAGCGCCCTGGATTCGGAAGTCGAAGTGGCGATTCAGGAAAGCCTCGACGAAATGATGAAAGGCAAAACCGTCATTGCCATCGCCCACCGGCTGTCGACCATTGCGGCCATGGACCGGCTCATCGTGATGGACGACGGGCGCATCATCGAACAAGGCACCCACTCTGAACTGCTCAGCAAGAACGGCACGTACGCGCGGCTGTGGCATCACCAGAGCGGCGGGTTTCTGGGCGAAGATCAGGGGGTGCCTGAAGCGGTGGATCAGGTTTAGCGGGCAGGCGCGCTTTATAACCGCAGCGACACGACGGCGATGGGGCTTAAAGCTGTCGTGTCGAGCCGGGCCCCGCCGACACACGACAACATCGTCCATCAGAATCCGCTAGTAGACCGACTTACTAGGATGTATTCTCCGAGCCATGAATACTCCCCAAACACGTGGTTCATCTGATGTCCGTCAAGGAATCCTCGACGTCGGCCAACGCATCATGGCCGCCAAGGGGTATTCCGGCGTAGGCCTGAACGAAATTCTGGCCGCGGCGGGCGTGCCGAAAGGCTCCTTCTATCATTACTTCGGTTCCAAGGATGCCTTCGGCGAGGCGTTGCTTGAGCACTACTTCGACGACTACCTCGCGGATATTGATCGCATCCTCGGCGAGCCCGGCCTGCCCATGGGCGAGCGCCTGATGAGTTACTGGCGGGTCTGGCAAGACACCCAGTCGTTCCAGGAATGCCAGGGCAAGTGCCTCGCCGTGAAGCTCGGCGTTGAAGTGGCCGATCTGTCGGAAACCATGCGCGCCGTGCTCAAGCGCGGCACGGCCGGGATTACCGACCGGCTCGGCAGCGCGATTGAGGCTGGCATTGCCGACGGCTCGCTGCCCGCCTGCGAGAACCCTTACGCCGTTGCGCAAAGCCTGTACCAGCTTTGGGTCGGCGCCAGCGTGATGGTCAAGATCGAAAGAAGCCTCGCGCCCTTCGAAACAGCCATGGCAACCACGCGCGTGATTCTGCGCCTGACCTGATCAGCGCCCCGCAATGTCCCGCCGCTCTCTTTGTCTTCGTTCCTCTTCTGCATAGCGCCTGCCGGTCTCTCCAGACCGGCTTTATACCTTCGCCGCCTCCACTGCCAAGCACGTCAAAAAGGGCTCCTGAAATAATTTGAAAATACCTCTAGACGACTGGTCTACTCAGAGGTAAGGTGTACCCACATTAACCCGCCACCACAAGGACTGACGTGATGAAAACCAGAACAACGATCACCGCTCTCGCCACTGCCGTGACATTGCTCGCCGCCGCTGGATTCGCGTCAGCCCAAGACCGCCCTGCCGCTCCCCTGACCGCCAAGACTGTAGTGCTGGTCCACGGCGCTTTCGCCGACGGCTCCTCCTGGAACAAAGTGATTCCGCTGCTGGAAAAAGCCGGCCTCAATGTGGTGGCAGTGCAGAACCCGCTGGATTCCCTGGAAGGCGATGTCGCTGTCATCAACCGCGCCATTGCCGCTGCTCCAGGCCCGGTGGTTCTGGTGGGTCACTCCTGGGCTGGCGCGGTCATCACCGACGCTGGCGTCAACGACAAAGTCCGCTCGCTGGTCTACGTCGCCGCTTACGCCCCGGATGATGGCCAGTCAGTATTCGATGCCGTTAAAGGCTATCCCGACATGCCCGGCCAGGCCTCCTTCGTCAAAGATGCAGACGGCTACGTGAAAGTCAGCGACGAAGGCGTCGCCAAATTCTTCGCCCCTGATCTGCCCCGCGCCGAACAGAAACTCGTCGCCGCGACCCAAGGCGCGCTGAACATCAAAGCGCTGAGCCAGCCAATTCCCCACGCTGCCTGGCACAAGGTTCCTTCCTACTTTGTCGTGGCTACCCATGACCAAATCATCTCGCCACAACTGCAGCGCGATCAGGTGCAGCGCCTGCACGCCGATTCCATCGAAGTCCCTTCAAGCCATGTTGCGATGCTGGCCTATCCCAAGGCCGTGGCTGACCTGATCATAAAAGCCGCCAAGTGAATTTCGTTTTGCCGCTGAACTAGACGACTAGTCTATTAATCCAAGTGAATGACGCTTTACCTTTTGGCTGCTCGGCAGTCTCAAACCTAATCGAAAAGGAAATACCCGATGAAAGTTCTAATGGTTCTGACTTCCCACGACACCCTCGGCAACACCGGCCGTCCTACCGGCTTCTGGCTGGAAGAACTGGCCGCGCCCTACTATGCGTTCAGCGACATCAACGCCGAAATCGTACTGGCTTCGCCACAAGGCGGTCAGCCTCCGCTGGACCCGAAGAGCAATGAGCCTGACTTCCAGACCGACCTGACCCGTCGCTTCGAGAAAGACGAAACCGCCAAAGCCCTGCTCGCAAATACTGTCCGCCTGGACAGCGTGTCCCAGGCAGATTTCGACGCTGTGTTCTACCCAGGCGGCCATGGCCCGCTGTGGGATCTGGCTGAAGACAAACACTCCGTCCAACTCATCGAATCGTTCATCGCCGCCAACAAGCCCGTCGCTGTCGTATGTCACGCCCCTGGCGTGCTGCGCCACGTGAAGAACGTCGACGGCACGCCGCTGGTTAAAGGCAAGAAGGTCACCGGCTTTGCCAACAGCGAGGAAGAAGCCGTCGGCCTGACCAACGTGGTGCCTTTCCTGGTGGAAGACGAGCTGAAATCACTGGGCGGCGTCTACTCCAAAGGTCCGGACTGGGGCTCGTACGTCCTCACCGATGGTCTGCTGATCACCGGCCAGAACCCTGCTTCGTCCGGTCCTGCGGCAGACGTGTTGATCAAGGCACTGCAGAACAAATCGGCCTGATCACCGCCCGGCGCGCGGGGGGTTGGCCCCCCCCGCCGCGTGGCACCCGCGGCCCGCGCTAA
>NZ_JASCOY010000028.1:0-63645 GCF_029960075.1 Pseudomonas sp. PS02290 | reverse complement strand
CTTCCCGGCTAAAGCCGGTCCTACAGGTTGGGGTTCCAGCCGGTCCTGTTGGATGCACGCGATGCTTTAGTAGGACCGGCTTCAGCCGGGAAGAGGCCCGTCGGCACACCATCAAAATTGCGGTGTGAATACCGACGCCTTCCCGGCTAAAGCCAGTCCTACAAGTGCGCGGTCCGGCCGCGGAGATGTGTCGGATGTTCGGGCCTCTTCGCGAGCAAGCTCACTCCTACAGGGACCGGGCTCGGCACTGGATCTTGTGCCAGACACAGACAACACCCGGCCTGTTCACTGCCCTGTCATCTCCCGCAAACAATCCGCTGCTAGCGTCCTTCTTTTGGCATTCGCTTGAGGAGGATAAACATGTCCCGGTTCGACCTGACTCGCCGCCGTATCATCCAGGCCGCTGGCGCCGGCTTGTTGTTGCCGGGGCTTGCGCCGGCGGTCATCGCTTCGGTCAAGGACCGTCCGAAGATGACCGACGGCGTGCAGTCCGGCGACGTGCTCGGCGATCGCGCGGTGGTCTGGAGTCGCAGCGACCGGCCGGCGCGCATGGTGGTCGAATGGGACACCCGCAGCATGTTCAGCAACCCGCGCCGCACGGTCTCGCTGCTCGCCGACCAGCGCACCGACTTCACCGCTCGCGTCGAGCTGACCGGGCTGCCGGCGGATCAAGCCATCTTCTACCGCGTGTTCTTCGAAGACGCGCAAACCGGCGTCGCCAGCGAACCCTGGTTCGGTCACTTGCGCAGCGTGCCGGTCAATCGCCGCAACATCCGTTTCGTCTGGAGCGGCGACACCGTCGGCCAAGGCTTCGGCATCAACCCCGAGATCGGCGGCATGCGCATCTACGAAGCCATGCGCCTGCGCTTGCCGGACTTCTTCATCCACAGCGGCGACACCATTTACGCCGACGGCCCGGTGCCTGCCGAAGTGGTCACCGAGGGCGGTCGGGTCTGGCGCAACATCACCACCGAAGAAAAGAGCAAGGTCGCGGAAACCCTCGACGAATACCGCGGCGCCTACCGCTACAACCTGATGGACGAAAACGTGCGGCGCTTCAACGCCGAGGTCCCGCAGATATGGCAGTGGGACGACCACGAAGTGACCAATAACTGGTCACCGAGCAAGCAGCTCGACGATCGCTATAAGGTCAAAGACATCCAGCTGTTGGCGGAGCGCGGGCGTCAGGCGTTCCTCGAATACTCCCCTATGCGCCTACAGAGCGCCGACAACGGCGGGCGGGTCTATCGCAAGATCGCTTACGGCCCGATGCTCGACGTGTTCGTGCTCGACATGCGCAGCTACCGCGACGGCAACGACGCCAATCTCGCCGACAAACCCGGACCCACCACCGCATTCCTCGGCCGTGAGCAACTGGACTGGCTCAAGCGCGAACTTCAAGCTTCCGGCGCTCAGTGGAAAGTCATTGCCGCTGACATGCCCATCGGCCTTGGCGTGCCCGACGGCGAGATCAGCCCGGGCGTGATGCGCTGGGAAGCGATCGCCAACACTGACAACGGCGCGCCGAAAGGACGTGAACTGGAAGTCGCCGAGCTGCTGGGCTTCCTGCGCCAGCAGAAGGTGCGCGACACCGTCTGGCTGACCGCCGATGTGCATTACTGCGCGGCTCACCACTACCATCCGGATCAGGCGGTGTTTCAGGATTTCGACCCGTTCTGGGAGTTTGTTGCCGGCCCGCTGAATGCCGGCAGCTTCGGGCCCAATACGTTGGACAAAACCTTCGGCCCTGAACTGGTGTTCCAGAAAGCTCCCCCGGCGCAGAACACTTCACCCTTCGCCGGCTTCCAGTTTTTTGGTGAGGTGAACATCGATGGTCAGAGCGGGGAGATGACCGTAACGCTGCGGGATCTGGACGGGGTTTCAGTGTTCGAGAAGAAGCTGCAGCCTGCGCCCATCGCCTGACGCAGCCCTTGGGTTGTACGACCACTGCGTAATTGCCGGTAACACTTCCCGCGCCGCTGGCCTATCATTAGCCACCTAACGACGGCTCAGGGTTTGGCGTGCATGCTGGCAATCTTTCTGGAAACCCTGAACATCACCGCGCCGGTGTTCGCGATGCTGTTCCTCGGCGTGTTGCTCAAGCGCGTGGGCTGGATCAACGACAGCTTCATCCACACCGCTTCGTCGCTGGTGTTCAACTGCACCATGCCGGCGCTGCTGTTTCTGGGGATCATTCACGCTGACCTGCACGCGGCGTTTCAGCCGGGCGTGTTGATCTACTTCATCGTCGCCACCCTGGCGGGTTTCGCGTTGTCGTGGGGATGGGCGATCTACCGCGTGCCGTTCGCCGAGCGTGGCACTTACACCCAAGGGGCGTTTCGCGGCAACAACGGCGTCATCGGCCTCGCCCTGGCCGCGAGCATGTACGGCGATTACGGCATTTCCCTCGGTGCGATCCTCGCCGCGCTGGTCATTCTATTCTACAACACCCTGTCCACCGTCGTGCTGGCGGTCTACAGCCCGGTGATCAAGTCCGACCCGTGGAGCATCACCAAGAGCGTCATGGCCAATCCGCTGATCATCAGCATTGTCGTCGCGGCGCCGTTCGCCTACTTCCAGATCCCGCTCCCCAAATGGCTCGACACCTCCGGCAGCTATCTGGCGCAGATGACCCTGCCACTGGCGCTGATGTGCATCGGCGGCACGCTGTCGTTAAAGTCGTTGCGAGAGAGCGGCACGCTGGCGATCAGCGCGAGCCTGATGAAGATGGTCTGGTTGCCGCTGATCTGCACGCTGGGCGCGTGGCTGCTGGGCTTCCGTCATGCGGAACTGGGGATTCTGTTTCTGTACTTCGGCGCCCCGACCGCATCGGCCAGTTTCGTCATGGTCCGCGCGGCCAACGGCAACCATGAACTGGCCGCCTCAATCATCGTCATGACCACCCTGGCGGCGGCGGTGACGACCAACGTCGGGATTTTCATTCTGCAGTGGGGCGGGTGGATTTAGTCTTGATTCGGGCTGTCGCCAATCAATGCTGACGCCGCCACGCCCGCACCGTCCCCACCACAATGCACAGCGCAATCACCGGCAGCGCGTAATGGATCATCAGTCGTTCCAGCCGCTCGGCCAGTGGCATGCCCGTGGTAAACGACACGATGTGCAGCCCGTACACCGCGTAAAGCCCAAGCATCAATAGCCCCTCCAGCCGGGTTATTCGGTACCCCGAGTAGAACAGCGGCACGCACAGCGCCGCGACGCCCAGCATCACCGGCAAATCGAAATCCAGCGCATTGGGCGAGATCGACAACGGCCCGGTGGAAATTAGCGCCGTGATGCCGAGCACGCCCAGCAGGTTGAACAGGTTGCTGCCAATGATATTGCCCACTGCGATATCCCGCTCGCCGCGCAATGCGGCGACCAGCGAGGTCATCAGCGCGGGCAGCGAGGTTGCGACGGCGATCACGGTCAGGCCGATCACCCGCTCCGACAGGCCCAGATCCAGGGCCACCGAGACCGCCGCGCCGACCAGCAGATGACTGCCAAATGTCAGCAGCGCCAGGCCGCAGGCCATGAGTGCCAGACGGCCCAGCAACGGCCAGATGCGCCGGCGCGGCTCAAGGTCTGTTCTCGGCACATGCCGCGCGCCGTGGGCGAACTGACGGACCACAACGAACAGATACGCCGCCATGCCCAGCAACAGCACGACGCCGTCCAGCGCGCTCAGCTCGCCATTCCACGCCAGCGCCGCGACCAGGGCGGTGGCAGCGATCATCAGCGGCAGATCAACGCGCACCAGTTGCCGGGCCACGCGCAGCGGGATGATCAGGGCGGACAGCCCCAGCGTGACCAATATGTTGAAAATATTGCTGCCGATGACGCTGCCGACCGCAATGTCGGTGCTGTCAGTGAATGCCGCTTGCAACCCGACCGCCAGTTGCGGGGCGCTGCTGCCCAGCGCGACGACGGTCAGGCCGAGGAACAGCGGGCGGGTCTTGAGCAGGGCGGCCAGGGCCACGGCAGCGCGCACCGACAGTTGCGCGCCGATGATCATCAGCAGCAGGCCGCTGACCAGCTCGATCAGTGTGGGCAAGGGCAGATTCGTTAGGGCGAGAATTCAGGGCACCAGTCAGTCGTCGAGGGCTTGTACCCGCACTTGGGCGGTCCCGCTGCGCAGCATACCCAATTGCGCGGCGGCTGCACGTGACACATCAATCAGCCGCCCCCGGGTGTGCGGGCCGCGGTCGTTGATACGGACGATGACCTTGCGGTCGTTGTCCAGATTGGTGACTTGCACGCGCGTGCCGAACGGCAATTGCCGATGCGCGGCGGTCAGGGAATTGGCGTCGAAGCGTTCACCGCTGGCGGTGCGCTGACCGTGATGTTGCGAGCCGTAATACGAGGCGCCGCCGGTGGCGTTGTAACCGTGCGGGTCGATGATGCCGTCACTGGCGCAGCCGGCCAGCAGAGAGAGCAGGGCGCAGGCGCCGAGGATTCGCTGCATGGGGCAGGGTCCCTACAGAAAGCGATGATCGTTCCCGCGCCCGGCGCAGGAACGATCACTGGGGTGAATGCACTCAGCCTTCGAGCTTGCGCTTCAGCAGCTCGTTGACCTGGCCCGGGTTGGCCTTACCTTTCGATGCCTTCATCGCTTGCCCGACGAAGAAGCCGAACATTTTGCCGCGTTTAGCTTCATCCGCCGCACGGTATTGCTCGACCTGTTCGGCGTTGGCAGCCAGGACGTCGTCCAGCATCGATTCGATGGCGCCGCTGTCGGTGACCTGCTTCAGGCCGCGCTGCTCGATGATCTCGTCGGCGCTGCCTTCACCATTAGCCATGGCCTCAAACACCATCTTCGCGATCTTGCCGGAAATGGTGTTGTCCTTGATGCGCAGCAGCATGCCGCCCAACTGTTCAGCGCTGACCGGCGACTCGTCGATCTCGACGCCTTGCTTGTTCAGCAAGGAACCCAACTCAACCATCACCCAGTTGGCCGCGAGCTTCGCGTCACCGGAAATGCTTACCACCTTCTCGAAGAAGTCCGCCTGTTCGCGGCTGGACGCCAGGACGCTGGCGTCATACAGCGACAGGCCGAACTGCGACTGGAAGCGCTCGCGTTTCTGCGGTGGCAGTTCCGGCAGGGTGGCACGGGTCTGCTCCAGGAACGCGTCTTCGATGATGACCGGCAACAGGTCAGGATCGGGGAAGTAACGGTAGTCGTTGGCTTCCTCTTTGCTGCGCATGGCGCGGGTTTCGTTGGTGTTCGGGTCGTACAGCCGAGTCTGCTGAATGACCTTGCCGCCGTCTTCGATCAGGTCGATCTGGCGCTGGATCTCGCTGTTGATCGCCTTCTCGATGAAGCGGAACGAGTTGACGTTCTTGATCTCGCAGCGGGTCCCGTACTCGACCTGGCCTTTTGGACGAATCGACACGTTGCAGTCGCAACGCAGCGAGCCTTCGGCCATGTTGCCGTCGCAGATGCCGAGATAGCGAACCAGCGCGTGCATCGCCTTGACGTAGGCGACGGCTTCTTTGGCCGAGCGCATGTCCGGCTCGGAAACGATCTCCAGCAACGGCGTACCGGCGCGGTTCAGGTCGATGCCGGTCATGCCGCTGTAGTCTTCGTGCAGGCTCTTGCCGGCGTCTTCTTCAAGGTGGGCGCGGGTCACGCCGATGCGCTTGATGGTGCCGTCTTCCAGGGTGATGTCCAGGTGGCCTTTGCCTACGATCGGCAATTCCATCTGGCTGATCTGATAACCCTTCGGCAGGTCCGGGTAGAAGTAGTTCTTGCGGGCGAACACGTTGTGTTGGCCGATCTCGGCGTCGATGGCCAGGCCAAACTTGACCGCCATTTGCACTGCTTCCTGGTTCAGCACCGGCAACGTGCCGGGCATGCCCAGGTCGACGAGGCTGGCCTGAGTGTTGGGCTCGGAGCCGAACGTGGTGGCGCTACCGGAGAAAATCTTCGATTGGGTGGTGAGCTGGGTGTGAATCTCCAGCCCGATGACGACTTCCCATTGCATGTGTTTTCTCCTTAGAAGCCAGCCGGCGAGCGGGTGTGCCAATCGGTGACTTGCTGATATTGATGGGCAACGTTCAGCAAGCGGCCTTCCTGGAAATACGGCGCCAGCAGTTGCACGCCCACCGGCAGGCCGTCGGCGAAACCGGCAGGCATCGACAGGCCCGGCAGGCCCGCGAGGTTGGCGGTAATGGTGTAGAAGTCTTCAAGGTACTCGGCGATCGGGTCGGCATTCTTGGCGCCGATTTTCCAGGCCGGGTTCGGCGTGGTCGGGCCGAGGATCACGTCGACTTCAGCGAACGCGTTCATGAAGTCGTTCTTGATCAGGCGGCGGATCTTCTGCGCCTGCAAGTAGTAAGCGTCGTAGTAACCGGCCGACAGCGCGTAGGCGCCGACCATGATCCGGCGCTGCACTTCAGGGCCGAAGCCTTCGCCACGGGAGCGCTTGTACAGATCGGTGAGGTCTTTCGGGTCTTCGCAGCGATAGCCGAAGCGCACGCCGTCGAAACGCGACAGGTTCGAGGAAGCCTCGGCCGGCGCGATCACGTAGTAAGCCGGAATCGCATGTTGCAGGTTCGGCAGGCTGATTTCCTTGACCACGGCGCCGAGCTTTTTCAGCTCCTCGACGCTGGCCATGACCAGATCGGCGATGCGCGGGTCGAGACCTGCGCTGAAGTATTCCTTCGGCACGCCAATGCGCAGGCCTTGCAGCGAGGCATTCAGGCTGGCGCTGTAATCCGGCACGGGCTCGTCGATGCTGGTGGAGTCATTGACGTCGAAACCCGCCATGCCTTGCAACAGCAACGCGCAGTCTTCAGCGGTACGCGCCATCGGGCCGGCCTGATCGAGGCTGGAAGCGTAGGCGATCATGCCCCAGCGCGACACGCGACCGTAAGTCGGCTTAAGGCCGGTCAGGTTGGTCAGTGCGGCAGGCTGGCGAATGGAACCGCCGGTGTCGGTGCCGGTGGCGCCGGGCAGCAGACGCGCGGCAACCGCCGCAGCGGAACCGCCGGACGAGCCGCCCGGGACGTGCTCCAGGTTCCACGGGTTTTTCACCGCGCCGTAATGGCTGGATTCGTTGGCCGACCCCATGGCGAATTCGTCCATGTTGGTCTTGCCCAGGGTCACGGTGCCGGCGGCGGCGAGCTTGGCAACCACGGTGGCGTCGTAGGGCGCCTTGAAGTTGTCGAGCATCTTCGACGCGCAGCTGGTGCGAATGCCCTTGGTGCAGAAGAGGTCCTTGTGCGCCAGAGGAGCGCCCAGCAGCGCGCCGGTTTCCCCTGCCGCGCGACGGGCGTCGGCGGCCTGGGCCTGGGTGATCGCCAGGTCTTCGGTGACAGTAATGAAGCTATTGAGCTGCGGATCCAGCTGGGCGATGCGCGCCAGCAGAGTGCGGGTCAGTTCTTCGGAGGAAAACTTTTTATCGGCGAGTCCGCGAGCGATCTCTGCCAGAGTCATTTGATGCATTGCAGGCACATTCCCTTAGTCGAGGACTTTCGGAACCAGATAAAGGCCGTCTTGGACCGCTGGTGCGATGGCTTGATAGGCGTCGCGATGATTGACCTCGGTCACGGCGTCTACACGCAGGCGTTGCGAGGCTTCAAGGGGATGCGCCAGGGGCTCGATGCCGGTGGTATCGACCGCCTGCATCTGGTCAATCAGCCCGAGAATGCTGTTCAGTGCTTCAGTAGTAC
Source organism: Pseudomonas sp. PS02290 (assembly GCF_029960075.1). NCBI lineage: Bacteria > Pseudomonadati > Pseudomonadota > Gammaproteobacteria > Pseudomonadales > Pseudomonadaceae > Pseudomonas > Pseudomonas sp. PS02290. Next base: position 55,974 of record NZ_JASCOY010000028.1, on the reverse strand, counting down.
GCGGGATATCGGCGTCATTGAGGCCCAGTCGGGCCAGATGAGCGATTTTTTCCACGTCGGAGCGATCAAGCGCCATGGGGTTCTCCAGTGGAATGCGTACGGGCCAGGCCGTACGTCAGATTGCGGAACACTACGCCCTTTAAACGGTCATAAGGCCGCGATCTACCAGGGTAGTGCTCGGAAAAACCGCCAATTTAACATATTGGCTCCTTGCCCAAAATCCCTGTCGTTGTTAGAGTTTGCCGCACTTTTTTACCCACGCGTTGCCTAGGGTCCTTTCCCCATGTTCAAGAAACTGCGTGGCATGTTTTCCAGCGATCTTTCCATCGACCTGGGCACTGCCAACACCCTTATTTACGTGCGTGAGCGCGGCATTGTGCTGAATGAGCCATCAGTTGTGGCCATTCGGACCCACGGAAATCAGAAGAGCGTTGTTGCTGTCGGGATGGAAGCCAAGCGGATGCTGGGCCGTACCCCGGGCAACATCGCCGCCATTCGCCCGATGAAAGACGGCGTCATCGCCGACTTCAGCGTCTGCGAAAAAATGCTTCAGTACTTCATCAACAAGGTTCACGAGAACAGCTTCCTGCAGCCAAGCCCTCGCGTACTGATCTGCGTTCCGTGCAAATCGACCCAGGTCGAGCGTCGTGCGATCCGTGAATCCGCGCTGGGCGCCGGTGCACGTGAAGTATTCCTGATCGAAGAGCCGATGGCTGCGGCCATCGGTGCCGGCCTGCCGGTCGAAGAAGCACGCGGTTCGATGGTCGTCGACATCGGTGGCGGTACCACTGAGATCGCGCTGATCTCCCTGAACGGCGTCGTGTATGCCGAATCCGTCCGTGTCGGTGGCGACCGTTTCGACGAAGCGATCATCACTTACGTGCGTCGCAACTACGGCAGCCTGATCGGCGAATCCACTGCCGAGCGCATCAAGCAGGAAATTGGCACGGCCTACCCGGGCGGCGAAGTGCGTGAAGTCGACGTACGCGGCCGCAACCTGGCCGAAGGCGTCCCACGTGCCTTCACCCTGAACTCCAACGAAGTGCTGGAGGCGTTGCAGGAATCCCTCGCAACCATCGTTCAGGCCGTGAAAAGCGCGCTGGAGCAATCTCCGCCAGAGCTGGCTTCGGACATCGCCGAGCGCGGTCTGGTGCTGACCGGTGGTGGCGCGTTGCTGCGTGACCTCGACAAGCTGCTGGCCCAGGAAACCGGTCTGCCGGTAATCGTTGCCGAAGACCCGCTGACCTGCGTCGCGCGTGGCGGTGGTCGTGCGCTGGAAATGATGGACAAGCACACCATGGACCTGCTCTCCAGCGAATAAGTCGCCGGAACGCAGCATGTTGCGCTTAACGGGCAGCACCTCACCGTGCTGCCTGTTCGTGTCCGACCTGTTGACGTCGCGCAGCGATGTTGCAAGTCTGACGCCCTGCATTTCCATCAACCCGCATCAGGCCGGTTTCATGTCGCATGAATAAGCACAGCCACACTCAAGCACCTCTGCACGCATCTCTGGAAGGAGCGGCCCATTAAACCGCTTTTCTCCAAGGGCCCGTCCCTGGGCGTCCGTCTACTGGTGCTGGTCGTACTGTCTGTGGCCATCATGGTCGTGGACGCGCGTTTCACCCTGCTCAAGCCTGTCCGCAGTCAGATGTCGCTGGTGCTGATGCAGTCTTACTGGATTGCCGATCTGCCCGAGCGCCTGTATCAGGGCGTCGCCAGCCAGTTTGGCAGCCGCACCGAGCTCGCCGCCGAAAACGAAAAACTCAAGACCGAGAACCTGCTGCTGCAAGGCCGCCTGCAAAAGCTGGCGGCCCTGACCGAGCAGAACGTGCGCTTGCGCGAGTTGTTGAATTCGTCGGCGCTGGTCAACGAGAAAGTCGAAGTCGCCGAGCTGATCGGCATGGACCCCAACCCGTTCACCCATCGGATCATCATCAACAAGGGTGAGCGCGACGGTGTGGTGCTCGGTCAGCCAGTGCTCGATGCGCGCGGCCTGATGGGTCAAGTGGTCGAGTTGATGCCGTACACGTCCCGCGTGCTGCTGCTGACCGACACCACCCACAGCATTCCGGTGCAGGTGAACCGCAATGGCCTGCGCGCGATTGCCAGTGGCACCGGCAATCCGGAACGCCTTGAGCTGCGCCATGTGGCCGACACCGCTGACATCAAGGAAGGCGACCTGCTGGTGAGTTCCGGCCTGGGTCAGCGTTTCCCGGCGGGTTACCCTGTGGCGACGGTCAAGGAAGTGATTCACGACTCCGGCCAGCCCTTTGCCATCGTGCGGGCGGTGCCGACGGCCGCGCTGAACCGCAGCCGTTATCTGTTGCTGGTGTTCTCCGACGGCCGTTCCCCTGAAGAGCGCGCTGCCGACGCCGCCCAGCAGCAGGAATCCCTTGATCGTCAGGCGGCTGATCCGTCGGCAGTGCCATCGGCTACTGTGCCGGGTGCCGCGCCTGCCGCCACGCCGAACAAAGCGGTGGTTCCGGCCACCGTGCCGAAACCGGCCGGGCACAGTTCTTCGTCGACGCCTGCCAACGCCAACAGCTCGCCTGCTCCGGCAACCACCGCACCGGCGGCGACCACGCCTGCCAAGCCCGCGACCAGCAAGCCGGCCGCTAAACCTGCGGCAAAGCCTGCCGCTACCCGACCGGCGACACCTGCTGCGACCCCGGCCGCTCCACGCGAGAGGGAAGAATAATGGCGCGTCATGCTCCCGCACGAAACGGCTGGGTGGTCTGGCTGACCTTCGCCATCGGCCTGCTGCTCAGCGTTTCGCCGCTGCCGCAGTTCATGGAAATATTTCGCCCTTTGTGGCTGGCGCTGCTGCTGGCCTTCTGGGCATTGGCGTTGCCGCACAAGATCGGCATGGTCACGGCGTGGATGCTGGGGCTGGCCGAGGATGTGCTGTACGGCACGTTGCTGGGGCAGAACGCATTGATCCTCACGCTGATTACCTTTCTGGTGCTGTCGTTGCAGCAGCGCCTGCGCATGTTCCCGATGTGGCAGCAGTGCCTGGTAATTCTGGTGATTTTCGGCCTCGCCCAGCTGGTGCAGTTGTGGCTCAGCGCCCTGACCGGCAACCGTCAGCCGACCTTGGCGCTTGTGCTCCCGGCGTTGGTCAGCGCATTGCTCTGGCCATGGGTCAGCTACGGCCTGCGCGGATTGCGTTTGCGGTTGAAGATCAACTGAGCAATACCATTCAGTGGGACCGGCTGCGGTCTGTTTCAGTAGGACCGGCTTCAGCCGGGAGGAGGCCGGTATGGGCGCCATCAGTTCTGCGGTGTGACACCCGGCGCGTTCCCGGCTAAAGCCGGTCCCACAGGATGAATGCGATGCTTTAGTGGGACCGGCTTCAGCCGGGAAGAGGCCGGTGTGACCACCATCACGTCAGCGGTCTGCACCAAGGCTACGCTTGTGATCAACGACACGGAGACGTCCCATGCCCCAACTTCTTCTAGCCTCCGGCTCCCCGCGCCGTCGTGAGCTGCTGACCCAGATCGGCGTGCCGTTTATGACCCTCAGCGCCGACATCGACGAAACCCCTCTGGCCAACGAAACCCCCGCTGCGTACGTCCTGCGGCTGGCCCGTGGCAAGGCGGACGCCGGCCTGCTGCAGCTCGCCAACGATCCTGCCTACCCGACCGCCTGCGTCCTCGGCGCCGACACCGCCGTGGTCCTCGACGGCCGCATCCTCGGCAAACCGGCGGACGAAGCCGAGGCGCTGGCGATGCTTGCCGCACTCTCGAACCGAGAACACGAAGTCCTGACCGCCATCGCCGTGGTCCATGAAGAGCGCTGCGAAACCCGAACCGTCACCAGCCGTGTCCGTTTCCGGGCGATCCCGGAGGACGAGGCCCGCCGTTACTGGGCCAGCGGCGAGCCCTGCGACAAGGCCGGCGGCTACGGCATTCAAGGCCTGGGCGCGGTGTTCGTGGAAAACCTCAGTGGCAGTTATTCCGCCGTGGTCGGTTTGCCCTTGTGCGAAACCGCAGAAATCCTCCAGCGTTTCGGCATACCCTGTTGGCAACGCCCGGAAGGTGACAAGTCATGAGTGAAGAGATTCTGATCAACATCACGCCGATGGAATCGCGCGTGGCGGTCGTTGAGAACGGGGTGTTGCAAGAGGTGCACGTCGAACGCACCCAGCGTCGCGGGATCGTGGGCAATATCTACAAGGGCAAGGTCGTGCGCGTGCTGCCTGGCATGCAGGCGGCGTTCATCGACATCGGTCTGGACCGCGCGGCGTTCATTCACGCCTCGGAAATCTCCATGCGCGAAGGGCCGGCCGTGGAGACCATCAGCTCGCTGGTCCACGACGGCCAGAGTCTGGTGGTGCAGGTCACCAAAGACCCGATCGGCAGCAAAGGCGCACGGCTGACGACTCAACTGTCGATTCCGTCGCGCTACCTCGTGTACATGCCACGCACGGCCCATGTCGGCATTTCCCTGAAAATCGAAGACGAAGCCGAGCGCGAACGCCTGAAACAAGTGGTCAGCGATTGCGTCGCCAAGGAAGGGATCAAGGAGAAGGGCGGTTTCATCCTGCGCACGGCGGCCGAAGGTGCGGGCGCCGACGAGATCATGATGGACATCCGCTACCTGCGCAGGCTCTGGGACCAGATTGGCGAGCAGATCAAAACCATCAGCCCGGCCAGCGTGATCTACGAAGACTTGGGCTTGGCGCTGCGCACCTTGCGCGATCTGGTCAGCCCGCGCACCGAGAAGATCCGCATTGATTCCCGCGAGACGTTTCAGAAGACCACCCAGTTCGTCGCCGAGCTGATGCCGGAAATCGCCGACCGCCTTGAGCATTACCCTGGCGAGCGGCCGATTTTTGACCTGTATGGCGTCGAAGACGAAATTCAGCGAGCGCTGGACCGCAAGGTGCCGCTCAAGTCCGGCGGTTATCTGGTCATCGACCCTGCCGAAGCCATGACTACCATCGACGTCAACACCGGTGCGTTCGTCGGCCATCGCAATCTCGAAGAGACCATCTTCAAGACCAATCTGGAAGCGGCGACGGCCATTGCCCGACAGCTGCGGCTGCGCAACATCGGCGGCATCATCATCATCGATTTCATCGACATGGAAGACGCCGAGCACCAGCGCCAGGTGCTGCGGACCCTCGAAAAACAACTCGAGCGCGATCACGCCAAAACCAACATCATCGGCATCACCGAACTGGGTCTGGTGCAGATGACGCGCAAGCGCACCCGGGAAAGTCTGGAGCAAGTGCTGTGCGAGCCGTGCAGCAGTTGCCAGGGTCGTGGCAAGCTGAAGACCCCGGAAACCATCTGCTACGAGATATTCCGCGAGATCCTGCGTGAAGCCCGCGCTTATCAGGCGGTGGGTTATCGCGTGCTGGCCAATCAGAAAGTGGTCGACCGGCTGCTTGACGAAGAATCCGGCAACGTGGCCGAACTGGAAGTGTTCATCGGCAGAACCATTCGTTTTCAGGTCGAGACCATGTACTCCCAGGAACAATATGACGTCGTGCTGCTCTGAGAGTGCGTGATGCGCCGTGCTGCCGATTGGCGGTGCAGTTGAAGACAGAAAACAGTGCCCTTGAGGCAGACGGAACGGATGCCGTCCAAAGAGAACAACGCGTGGCGATTGAGCACAACCTGGACGTACCCGCACCTGCACGATTGGGCCGGATGCCATATGCAGGCCGTTTTTGCGGAGGCGCAGCGACATGGAGCGTCTGACCGGGTTTCTGGCTGTGCTAACCCGTTGGGGCCTGAGTCTGTGCGCCCTTTTCGTGGTGCTGGTCGCGCTGTACGTGAGCGTCGGGCGTCAATTGGTGCCGATGGTGGCCGAATACCGCGCCGACGTGGAAGCCAAAGCGCAGACCGCGCTGGGCATGCCGGTGAGCATCGGTCGGCTGGAAGGCAGCTGGAGCGGCTTCGCCCCCATCTTCGTCGCCCGTGACGTAATGATCGGCGAGGGCGGCAACGCCGTTCGGCTGGATCACGTGCTGGCCATGCCTGACCTGCTCGCCAGCCTGCGGACCCGTGAAGTGCGCCTCGAACGGCTTGAGCTGGATGGGCTGCAGTTCGGCCTGAAAGAAGACCAGAACGGCCACTGGGCACTGCAAGGCCTGCCCGTACAGCCTGATCAGGTCACCGATCCCGAGAAAATCCTCACTCAGATGCAGATGGTCTCGCACCTGTCGTTGTTCGACAGCCAGATCACTTTGCAGCCCTATAACCAGTCGCCCCTGACGCTGACCTATGTAAGCCTGACGCTGAAGACCGGCAGCGTGCACCAGCGCCTCGACGCCCGCTTGAACCTGCCTGACGGCCAGCCGCTGTCGCTGAACGTTCGTTCTACCGTGCGCGCCCATGAGTGGCGCGACGGTGCGGCCGAAGCGTACTTGAGCCTCCCGCAAAGCGACTGGTCGAAGTGGCTGCCGAAGAGCCTCACCCGCGACTGGAAGATCCAGAATCTCAAGGCCGGCGGTGAGGTGTGGCTGAACTGGGGCAGGGGCAATCTGCAAAGTGCCGCGGTGCGGCTGAATGCGCCGCAGTTCAAAGGCGCCTACGCTGACCGCAAATCCGCGAGCATCGACAACCTTGCCCTCAACGCCTGGTTTCAGCGCGACGAAAAAGGCTTCAGCGCCACCCTCGACTCGCTGGCGATGGACCTGAACAGTAAGCGTTGGGAAAGCCGCATTCACTTGCAACAGACCGCCGCCACGGCTGACGCCGAAGAACTGTGGCACGTCCAGGCTGACCGGCTTGATCTGACGCCCATTACGCCGTTGCTCGACTCACTGGCGCCGTTGCCCGACCAGGTCATGGTGGCGGTGGACCGGCTGAAAGTCACCGGCGGGCTGCGCAACGTGCTGCTCGATTATCGGCCGCAAGCCGAAGCGCCCAAGCGGCTGAGCTTCGCCGCCAATCTGCACAAGGTCGGTTTCGACGCCTACCACGGCGCGCCGGCAGCGGGGAACGTCAGCGGTGCCATCAGCGGAGATCTGGGCCAGGGAGAACTGCGCCTGGACACTGACGATTTCATGCTGCACCTGGACCCGATCTTCCGTAACGAATGGAAGTACCGTCACGCCAATGCAAAGCTGACCTGGTCGCTGGACGATCAGGGCTTCACGCTGATTGCGCCGTACATCAAGGTCGCGGGGGAGGAGGGCAACATCGCCAGCGATTTCCTCATTCGCCTGCACTTCGATCACAGCCAGGAGGACTACATGGACCTGCGCGTCGGGCTGGTCGACGGCGACGGTCGCTACACCTCCAAGTACCTGCCCGCCGTGCTCAGCCCGGCCCTCGATCAATGGCTGCGCACTGCGATTCTGGGCGGCAAAGTCGATCAGGGTTTCTTCCAGTATCAGGGCTCGATCAACAAGGACGCGCCTGACGTGGCGCGGGTCATCAGCCTGTTCTTCAAGGTGCGCAACGCGAGCCTGGCCTTTCAACCGGGCTGGCCGCAGCTGAACAATGTCGACGGCGATGTGTTCGTCGAGAACAGCGGCGTGCGCATTCGGGCCAACAAGGGTCAGCTGCTGAACACTCAGGTCAGCAATGTCGCTGTGGACATTCCCCATGTCCCGGCAGGGCAGTCCAGCCATCTGTTGGTGGACAGTGACCTGAAAGGCAGCCTTCAGGACGGCATGAAGATTCTCCAGGAAGCGCCGATCGGCACCGCCCAGACCTTCGCCGGCTGGCAGGCGGAAGGGCCGTTGCAGGGGCACCTCAATCTGGATATTCCGCTGGTCAAGGGACAGGACCCCAAGGTCGTGATGGATTTCAGTACCGACAGCGCGCGGCTCAAGCTCGCCGATCCGGTGCTGGAGCTGACGCAACTGCGCGGTGACTTCCGCTTCGATTACACCAAAGGCCTGAGCGGCAAGAACATCAAGGCCGTTGCGTTCGACAAGCTGGTGAACGCCGAGATTTTCGCCGAAGGCAAACCGGGGGCGCCGGTGACGCGCATCACCGCCAGCAGCCAGATCGCCAGCAAGCGCCTGACCGACTGGCTGGGCGTGACGCAGCCGCTGCCGATTTCGGGGGATCTGCCCTATCAGCTGCAGCTGACGTTGAGCGGCAACGCCAGCCAGCTGCAGATCAACTCGGACCTGAAAGGGCTGGCGGTGGATCTGCCGGCTCCTTTCGGCAAAACCGTTGATGAGACGCGCGACACCGATTTCCGCATGAACCTGCAAGGCCCGGAGCGGCGTATCGACGTCGGCTACGGCAATATCGCCAATCTGGCGTTCGCGTCGCCACCGGGTAAATTCGGCGACGGACGTGGCGAGCTGTTCCTCGGTGAAGGCGGTGCGATCGTGCCGGACAGCAAGGGGCTGCGTGTTCGCGGCTCGTTGTCGGAGCTGGACATCGCGCCCTGGCAAGCCATGGCTGAGCGTTACGCTGGCACCGACCCGGGCGGCAGCGCCAAGCAGTTGCTCAATAGCGTCGACTTGCAGATCGGCAAGTTGACCGCGATGGGCACGACCCTGGAGCAGGCCGGCGTTCAGCTCAAGCGCAGTGATACTGCATGGGCGCTATCGCTGGACAGCTCGAAGGTGAAAGGCACTGCCACGTTGCCGGACAGCAAAACCGCGCCGATCGACATCAGCCTGCTCTACGTGCGCTTGCCCGCGCCGGACCCGAATGCGGCAGTTGTAGAAAACGCGCCGGACCCGCTGGCGGACGTCGACCCGCGCAAGATCCCCGCACTGAACATCAAGATCACCCAGCTGTTTCAGGGCGATCAGTTGATGGGCGCGTGGTCGCTCAAGGTCCGTCCGACGCCGAACGGCCTCCAGATGTCTGACCTGAATTTGGGCCTCAAAGGTATTGCGCTGCTGGGCAATGGCGGCTGGGAAGGCACGCCGGGGACGACCAGCAGTTGGTTCAAGGGCCAGGTGAGCGGCAAGAATCTCGCGGATGTGCTCAAGGCCTGGGGCTTCGCGCCCACCGTCACCAGTCAGGAGTTCGAGCTGAACGCTGACGGACGCTGGCCGGGTTCGCCTGCGTGGGTGGGGTTGAAGCGTTATTCCGGCAGCCTGGATGCGACGCTGAAGAACGGCCAGTTCGTTGAGGTCGAGGGTGGCGCGCAGGCGTTGCGTGTGTTCGGTTTGCTCAACTTCAATTCGATTGGCCGGCGTCTGCGCCTGGACTTCTCCGACCTGCTGGGCAAGGGGCTGAGCTACGACAAGGTCAAAGGGTTGCTGGTGGCGAGCGATGGGGTGTACGTCACCCGCGATCCAATCACCATGACCGGGCCGTCGACCAACCTTGAGCTCGACGGCACGCTGGACATGGTCCGCGACCGCGTCGACGCCAAGCTGCTGGTGACCCTGCCGGTGACCAACAACCTGCCGATCGCCGCATTGATCGTCGGCGCACCGGCGATTGGCGGCGCGTTGTTTCTGGTCGACAAGCTGCTGGGCGACCGCGTGTCCCGATTCGCCAGCGTCCAGTACAAGGTCGAAGGGCCATGGAAAGAACCGAAGATCACCTTCGACAAGCCGTTCGAGAAACCGCAGTGAGGTATAACGCCCGGAAAATGAATCTGTGGTGTGACACCTGACGCCTTCCCGGCTAAAGCCAGTCCTACGGGATAAATGCGGTCCCAGTAGGCTGAAATCAGCGTGTCGAACAAGCCCAATCCTCAGCGCTTGGAGTAGAGTGCAGTTCTATCGATCAGGGAGCGCGTATGTCCTTCGCAGTCATTCAGATGGTCAGCCAGAGCGGCGTGCTCGGCAATCTGGCCCAGGCGCGCCGATTGCTGGAACAGGCCGCTGCGTCAGGTGCGAAACTGGCTGTGCTCCCGGAAAACTTCGCCGCGATGGGCCGTCGTGATGTGGCTGCCATCGGCCGCGCCGAGGCCCTTGGCGAAGGACCGATCCTGCCATGGTTGAAACTTGCCGCTCGCGACCTCACCTTATGGATAGTGGCCGGGACATTGCCGCTGCCCCCTGAAGGTCAGCCTGATGGCAAAGTCACCGCATGCTCGCTGCTGATTGACGATCAGGGCCAGCAAGTCGCGCGTTACGACAAGCTGCACCTGTTCGACGTCGATGTTGCCGATGCCCGAGGGCGGTACCGGGAATCCGACGATTACGCCCACGGCAACAATGTCGTAGTGGCTGACACGCCGGTCGGCAGGCTGGGGCTTTCGGTGTGTTACGACCTGCGTTTCCCGGAGCTGTACACCGCGCTGCGGGAGGCGGGAGCTGAATTGATCACCGCGCCGTCGGCCTTTACCGCCGTGACCGGCGCGGCGCACTGGGAGATTCTGCTGCGCGCCCGGGCCATCGAAACCCAGTGCTATGTACTGGCGGCCGCGCAAGGCGGCATTCATCCGGGTCCGAGAGAAACATTTGGGCACGCGGCGATCATAGATCCATGGGGCCGCGTGCTGGCCGAGCAGGCACAGGGTGAAGCCGTGCTGCTGGCCGAACGAGACAGCGTAGAACAAGCGTCCATACGGGCGCGCATGCCGGTATCGAATCACCGGCGATTTTTTTCGCAGGCCGCCGTGCGACCTGCCAATACCCCGGAGTGAATATGAGCCACTTGTCCTCTGTCAGCGAACACCTTCTGGCACCAGGCGGCCTGAGCATCGACAGCCTGCAATCGGTGCTCGGCGAGCTGGCCGGCCCCGGCATTGACGCGGCCGACCTGTATTTTCAGGGGCAGATTTCCGAGTCCTGGGCGCTGGAAGACGGCATCGTCAAGGAAGGCAGTTTCAACCTGGACCAGGGCGTCGGCGTACGCGCGCAATCCGGGGAGAAAACCGGCTTCGCCTACAGCAACGCCATCACCCCTGAAGCCCTTACCCAGGCGGCCCGCGCCGCACGCTCGATTTCCCGTGCTGGCCAGAACGGCCGGGTCCAGGCGTTTACCACCCAGGACGTCGCCCAGCTTTATGCGCCTGACAACCCGCTGGAAGTCATGACCCGCGCCGAGAAGGTCGAATTGCTTAAGCGTGTCGACGCCGCTACCCGTGCGCTTGACCCGCGCATTCAGCAAGTCACCGTGAGCATGGCCGGTGTCTGGGAACGCATTCTTGTCGCCTCCACTGACGGCGGTCTTGCCGCCGACGTCCGTCCGCTGGTGCGTTTCAACGTCAGTGTGATCGTCGAGCAGAACGGCCGGCGTGAGCGCGGCGGCCATGGCGGCGGCGGTCGCACCGATTACCGTTATTTCCTCAGCGACGACCGCGCCATGGGCTATGCCCGTGAAGCGCTGCGTCAGGCGCTGGTCAATCTCGAAGCCATTCCGGCGCCGGCGGGCACCTTGCCGGTGGTGTTGGGTTCCGGCTGGTCCGGCGTGTTGCTGCACGAAGCGGTCGGCCACGGCCTTGAGGGCGACTTCAACCGCAAGGGCAGCTCGGCCTACAGCGGTCGCATGGGCGAGATGGTCGCGTCCAAGCTCTGCACCATCGTCGATGATGGCACGTTGGCCGATCGCCGCGGTTCTCTCACCGTCGATGACGAAGGCACCCCGACCGAGTGCACCACGCTGATCGAAAACGGCGTGCTCAAGGGCTACATGCAAGACAAGCTCAACGCACGGCTGATGGGCGTCGCGCGCACGGGCAATGGTCGTCGCGAGTCCTACGCGCACCTGCCGATGCCACGCATGACCAACACCTACATGCTCGGCGGCCAGAGCGATCCGGCGGAAATCATCGCCTCGGTCAAGCGCGGGATCTACTGTGCCAACCTCGGTGGCGGGCAGGTCGATATCACCAGCGGCAAGTTCGTGTTCTCCACCAGCGAGGCCTATCTAATCGAAGACGGCAAAATCACCGCACCGGTCAAAGGCGCGACGCTGATTGGCAACGGCCCGGAATGCATGAGCCGCGTGTCGATGGTCGGCAACGATCTGTCCCTGGACAGTGGCGTGGGCACCTGCGGCAAGGACGGTCAATCGGTTCCAGTCGGCGTCGGTCAGCCCACGCTGAAGATCGATGCGATCACCGTTGGCGGCACAGGCGGGGCTTGATAATCGAGGGGCTTGCGCCGGTTGAGTGATTCAAACGGCGCAGCAGTTCTAGCGCAGTCCGCGTTTGCTTTCGTCTAGCTCGCGGATGTATTTGAAGATTTTGCGGGTCGCGGTAGGGGCCTTGTTCTGCGCGGCTTCATGCTGAGCCTGACGGATCAGCGAGCGCAGTTGCTGACGGTCGGCGTCCGGGTATTCACTGACGAACTGCTCAAGCACGTCGTCGGTACCGGTCACCAGGCGATCACGCCAGCGTTCCAGATTGTGGAAGCGCTCGTTGTACTGGCGCGTAGAAGCGTCGAGCTGATCGAGCAGCACCAGGATTTCATCCAGATCCTGATCGCGCATCAGCTTGCCGATGAATTGAATGTGGCGTTTGCGCGCAATGTGCGCGGTGTGCTTGGGAGCATCGGCCAATGCCCGACGCAGAGGGTCGGTCAGAGGCAGCTTGGCCAGCACATCGGGCTTGAATGTCGTCAAGCGTTCGCCCAGCTCCACCAGAGCGTGAAGCTCTCGTTTGACCTGGGTTTTGCTTTTCTCTCCGTCGAAGGAGTCGTCGTAAGAATCAACCATGGGGGCCGTCCGCAAATAAACGCCGCCATGATAACCAGTCAGGGCCCGGTTGTCCGGCCCGGCTGCTGAAATCAGAATTTGATGGAGAACGTCATGAGTGCATCAGAAAGCGTCGGCCCGCAGGCTTTGCCGGCATTGCAGCAGCAGGTCGAGCAGATCGTCGCTGAAGCCAAGCGTCAGGGCGCGACTGCGTGTGAAGTCGCCGTGTCGCTGGAGCAGGGCCTGTCCACTACGGTTCGCCAGCGCGAAGTCGAGACAGTCGAATTCAACCGCGATCAGGGTTTCGGCATCACCTTGTACGTGGGCCACCGCAAGGGTTCGGCCAGCACCTCCGCGAGCGGCCCCGACGCCATTCGTGAAACCGTTGCCGCCGCGCTGGCCATCGCCAAACACACGTCGGAAGACGAAGCCTCGGGTCTCGCCGACGCTGCGCTGATGGCGAAAGACCAGCCGGATTTCGACCTCTATCACCCGTGGGACATTACCCCCGAACAGGCCATCGAACGTGCGCTGATCTGTGAAGCCGCGGCCTTCGACGCCGACAGCCGGATCAAGAACGCCGACGGCACCACGCTGAACGTGCATCAGGGCTGCCGCGTCTACGGCAACAGTCACGGTTTCATCGGCGGCTACGCGTCGACCCGCCACAGCCTGAGCTGCGTGATGATCGCCGAAGGCGAAGGGCAGATGCAGCGCGACTACTGGTATGACGTGAATCGCCGTGGCGAGCTGTTGATGGACGCCAGACTCATCGGCCAGAAAGCCGCCGAGCGCGCCGCGAGCCGACTGGGCGCACGGCCGGTGCCGACTTGTGAAGTGCCGGTGCTGTTCTCGGCAGAATTGGCGGGCGGTTTGTTCGGCAGTTTTATGGGCGCGATTTCCGGCGGCAACCTGTACCGCAAGTCGTCCTTCCTTGAAGGCGCGATCGGTCAACGTCTGTTCCCCGAGTGGATGACCATCGACGAGCGTCCGCATCTGGTCGGCGCCATGGGCAGCTCCGCGTTCGACGGCGATGGCCTGGCGACTTACGCCAAGCCGTTCGTCGAAAACGGTGATCTGGTCTCCTACATTCTCAGCACCTATTCGGGCCGCAAACTCGGCCTGCCGAGCACCGCGAACGCAGGTGGCGTGCATAACCTGTTCGTCAGCCACAGCACTGAGGACCAGGCGGCGCTGATCCGCCGAATGGGACGCGGGCTGTTGGTCACCGAGCTAATGGGCAGCGGCCTGAACATGGTCACCGGCGATTATTCTCGCGGCGCGGCAGGTTTTTGGGTCGAGAACGGCGAGATCCAGTTCCCGGTTCAGGAAGTAACCATCGCCGGCAACATGCGCGACATGTTCAAGCAGATCGTCGCCGTGGGCAGTGATCTGGAGTTGCGCAGCAACATCCGCACCGGCTCTGTGCTGATCGAGAAAATGATGGTCGCGGGCAGCTGAGTTCGTCCTGTTCGGCCGCTTCACCCAAAAGGCCTGCCCCGATTTCGGTGCGGGCCTTTTTCATGGGCAATTTCAAGCTCCGTGCTTGAACTCAATCCATCGGCGGGGTTGTTTTGATTCTTAAACTCATTTAATAATGAATCTCATTCGTTAAGTGGGCCTCGGTCATGGGCACTGTTCTGCACGAGTCGCCGTACCTGGAAAACTGGCGCGCGTTGAGTCTGCGGATTCGCTGCGCGCTGGATCCGGACGAGCCGCGGCTCATCGAACACTACCTTGCGGAAGGCCGCTACCTGGCGCGCTTTACCGCCACGCCCAAATCCCTCATTTGTGAAAGCACCTTTCGCCTGCTGATCGACACCGCCAGCGATACCGCGCTGCCCTGGCATTGGCGTTGTCTGTGCCTGGACCAGGCATGGCGTCCGCTGCGAGACATGCAGGCGCTTGCTTTCTCCGCTGCTCAGTTGGAACGCGTTCAGGCCTTCGCCCAGCGCCTGGCGACCTGCGCACTGCTGCCGTCGATTCCGCTGACGGAACCCGCGCCATCGAATCCGCAAAACGCCCTGCCGACGGCTTCTGATCGCCGGCGCCACTCGTGAGGACCTGCGCCATGGAGCAATGGAAACGTACCATCCTGAGCGGTAACAGTTGCTTCAACCGAGGCGACCTGATCGATGCGCGCGAGCTGTACCTGCAAGCCCTCGCGCTGGCGCAAGTGCTGTTCGACCGTTGGAGCGTCGCCGATGAGGCCGTGGCGGCGTTCGTGATTTCGCACCACAACCTGGCGGATCTGCACCTGAGCCTGGGTCAGCCGGAGGAGAGCGCCGAATACCTCTGCGCCGTCCATCAGCGCCTGTTGAATGTGATTCAGGACCCGCAAATGACGCCTGCTCTGCGACAGGCGGCGCTGCGGCACAGCAATAAAACCTACAGCGAACTCTTGGGTTTCGTCGGCCAATACGGCGAGTACCCACGCACCCGTCGCCTGCTCAACAGCAACGGCGAACATTCCCGCTCGGCGCTTCAGCACCACGTTGCCCGCGCCGGCACCCTCTCGTTTGGAGTCCACTGACATGCCGTTTACCTTGCCTGCCTTGCCCTACGCCTACGATGCGCTCGAGCCGCACATCGACGCGCAAACCATGGAAATCCACTACAGCAAGCATCACCAGACCTACATCAACAACCTCAACGCGGCGGTCGACGGCACTGAATACGCGGAGTGGCCGATCGAGAAGCTGGTCGCCAGCGTCGCCGAGCTTCCGGAAAAACTGCGCCCGGCGGTGATCAATCAAGGCGGCGGTCATGCCAACCATTCGCTGTTTTGGGAAGTGATGAGCCCCCAGGGGGGCGGCCTGCCAAGCGGTGCGCTGGCGACGGCGATCGACGAGCAAGTAGGCGGATTCGACGCGTTCAAGGACGCCTTCACCAAGGCAGCGCTGACCCGCTTCGGCAGCGGCTGGGCCTGGCTGAGCGTTACCCCGGACAAAAAACTCGTGGTGGAAAGCAGTGGCAATCAGGACAGCCCGCTCATGAATGGCAACACGCCGATCCTCGGGCTGGACGTCTGGGAGCATGCCTATTACCTGCGCTACCAGAACCGTCGTCCGGAATACATCGCCGCGTTCTACAACGTCGTCAACTGGGATGAGGTTGCCAAGCGCTACGCAGCGGCGCTCGGCTGAAATTTCCCAGACCTCGGATAAGGCGATTTATGCGTTCGGACATACTGGCTCTCGGCAGCGTGCGGTTATTGCGGCTGGCATTGGGCTCGATTCTGGTCCTCGTTGGCACCGGCCTGCTGGTGGCCCAGGGACTTTCATGGGTTGCACTTGAGCCCAGAATGTTGCGAGCGCTGGAAGGTGGCGCCATCTGCGCATTGGGCACCGCGCTGGGTGCCGTGCCGGTGCTGGTGATCCGCGGCATGCCGGTGGCGGTGTCCGACGGCCTGCTGGGATTCGGCGCCGGCATCATGCTGGCGGCGACGGCGTTTTCATTGATCGTGCCGGGCCTTGGCGCGGCCCACGATTTGGGCTTTACCCCGTGGGGCGCCGGTGCGTTGATCAGCTTCGGGATATTGCTCGGCGCGGCGGGCCTGTTTCTGGTCGACACGCTGGTCTCCAGAGGGCCGCAGTTGTCGGAGGTGACCGGGAAACCGGCGATTCCCTCGAACATCTGGCTGTTTGTGATTGCCATCATTGCCCACAACATTCCCGAAGGCATGGCGGTGGGCGTGTCGGCGGGTGGTGGTCTGGCCCACGCCGACAGCCTGGCGATGGGTATCGCCATTCAGGATGTGCCGGAAGGGCTGGTCATTGCGCTGGTGCTGGCGTCTGCCGGCATGTCGCGGCTCAAGGCGTTTCTGATCGGCGCGGCGTCCGGGTTGGTCGAGCCGGTGTTCGCCGTGCTCTGCGCCTGGCTGGTGGAAGTGGCCGCGTTGCTGTTGCCGGTGGGCCTGGCGCTGGCAGCCGGGGCGATGCTGCTGGTGGTGACCCACGAAATCATCCCCGAATCCCGCCGCAACGGTCACGACAAAATTGCCAGCTTCGGATTGCTGGTCGGGTTCTGCCTGATGATGGTGATGGACACGGCGCTGGCCTGAGGGTGAGTGCAGGTGAAAGCCTGCCTCAGCCCAGCTTCGACAGCGTCACGGCATCCGGCTTGCCGTCGAAAAACGCCTCAAGCACTTCCTGAAAAACCCGCGTTTCAGGCGCGACCGCTGCAAACAGGGTCATGCTTGATCGCAACTTCATGTCGTCCGGCGAGCCCATGATTTGCGTGGCGCTGCGAGCTTTCCACTCAAGCAACGCCTCGCAACAGCGTGCCAACCGTTCGCCCAATACCGGATGCTGCAAGTAGGCAATCGCCTCCTCACGCCCACTGATGCCGTACCGCCGGGCCATGTCGCTGTGGCCCAGACCCGCCAGTTGCGGGAAGACGAACCACATCCAGTGCGACTGTTTACGCCCGGATTTAAGCTCCGCCACTGCGCGTTCGTGGGTCGACGCTTGCGCCTCGACAAATCGCTGCAGGTCAAATGGATCGTTCATGGCTGACGCCTCGGCCTGACCACGGCCTCTCGCCGTGCTTGGGATTCAGACTACCGCAGCGGGCGATGTTTCCGGCGTTTTCAGGCGCCCGCTCCTCAGGTGGATAAAAACCCTTATAATCCTGCGCCTATTCCTTCTGATGCGAGATCCGCCGTGAGCTTACCGCCGTGCCCAAAATGCAGTTCCGAGTACACCTACGAAGATGGCAGCCAGTTCGTGTGCCCGGAATGCGCCCACGAATGGTCGGCTGACGGCGCCAGCGCCGAGGCGGGCGACGACACCAAAGTCATCAAGGACGCCGTGGGCAACACCCTGCAGGACGGCGACACCGTCACGGTCATCAAGGACCTGAAGGTCAAAGGCTCGTCGCTGGTGGTCAAGGTCGGCACCAAGGTCAAAAACATTCGTCTGGTGGACGGCGATCACGACATCGACTGCAAAATCGACGGCATCGGCGCGATGAAGCTGAAGTCGGAGTTTGTGAAGAAGGGTTGATCGCCACGAGGATCGTTCCTCACGCTCCGCGTGGGAATGCCGCTGATGACGCTCCGCGACTCCGCAGCACGAACGGGGACGCGGAGCATCCAAAACGGGTTACCACGCTGAGCGTGGGAACCATCATATGTAGGCCTGATCCTCCTGCCATCTCGGACGCTTCCTACCGCCAGAGTGGCATTGCTGCCCATCAAACCCGCTGTAAGTCCCATAGCCTTTGCCACCTTGGATTGGCTAATACAGGGATTGCTTCGGTGTCAGATTTCTACCAATACTTCAAAGAAAACATGGAAAGCATGGGACTGCCTGCGCCCCAATCGCTCTTCGGCTCTGTGACGAGCGCGGTGGCGACAGCGACGACGCTTCTGAGCCAAATCGAGAAATTCGGTAAGAAGGTGACAATCAGTGAGCTTATGCGAGCGGGTACCAAATTAGAGCAACTGGCAATCGTCGGAGCATGCTCGGCGGCGTTCTATCTGGGGGCGGTGATTGGCAGCATTGCTGTCGCTACTGGAAGGGTGCTGGGTAACGGTGCGACTTTGTCGGATGTGCTTCTCACCGCCCAAATGCATAACCTTAGGACTGACTGGCTGGTCCATTGCCTGCACATGTATCCAGGCATATACCAAGCCGCCACACCGGGCAAAGCCATTTATCGATTCTTGGGGCGGGTAGTGTGAGGGACTCAGTCTTGCTGCTGGCGGTTGCTGTGATTGTCGCCATCGCCGCGTGGGTGTTTTGGCACTTTGTTGGTTTGCATGGTTTTGAACTGCTGGGCACGCTGATGATTGTGGCGCTTGCGGTGGAGAACATGCGTTTGAGGCGAGAGTTGAATAAACGCAGGGCTGAGTTGGTAGATGAGTAATCCAAGCGCCTTCGCCGCCGCGCGCTTGTGATCGTTCCTCACGCTCCGCGTGGGAATGCCGCTCATGACGCTCCGCGTCATCGAAACGCGGATGGGGACGCGGAGCGTCCTGGGCGGGCTACCACGCGGAGCGTGGGAACCATCAGCATCATGAGCAACGATCATGAGCAACCAGTGCGTTTCAGCGGGGCAATCCAGACGACAAGCTCAACTCGGCAAATTGATCCCGAACGTATTCACCCCATGCTCGCTGCGCACGAACACGGTGCCGCCGTGCATCAGGGCGATGGCTTTGACGATCGCCAGACCAAGCCCGTGGTTGGCGCCGCTGTTGCTGCGCGAGGCATCGACGCGGTAGAAGCGCTCGAACAGTTTCGGCAGATGCTCCCCGGCGATCGGCGCGCCGGGGTTGGTCACGCCGATGCTGACGTGATCGCCCTCATCGCGGATATCCACATGAATCAACTGCCCTGGCGAGGTGTGCTGCACCGCATTGTGCAGCAGGTTGATCAGCGCCCGGCGCAAGTGCGCGGTTTCGATGGGCGCGTTAGCATCGCCTCGCACCTCAACCTGCACCTGGGCGTCTTCCAGAATGAAATCCAGGTAATCCAGGGTCTTCGCCACTTCCTGAGCGAGTGAGGCCTGGGTCAGTTGCGTGGCCTTGCTGCCCTGATCGGCGCTGGCCAGAAACAGCATGTCATTGATGATCGAGCGCAGCCGTTCGAGCTCTTCAAGATTGGATTGCAGCACCTCGAAGTAATGCTCGGCCGATCGCCCTCGGGTCAGCGCCACCTGGGTCTGGCCGATGAGATTGGTCAGCGGCGAGCGCAGTTCATGGGCGACGTCGGCGTTGAACGACTCCAGCCGCGAGTAGGCCTGCTCAACCCGGTCCAGCGTGGAGTTAAACGAGGTCACGAACTGATCCAGCTCCGGCGGCAGATGCGACAACTTCAGGCGCCCGCTCAATCGAGGCGGCGTCAGTTTGCGCGCCTCCAGCGACAGTTCCGTCAGTGGTTTCAGGCCAATGCGCGCCACCCAGTAACCCAGTGCTGAGGCGAGGAGAATGCCGACGGCCGCCAGACTGATCAGCGCGATGAGCAGGGAGTGTTGGGTCTGCCAGAAGGTTTCGGTGTCGACCGCTGTCAGAAAACGCAGCGGCGGGCGTTGATCTTTCGCCGGGAACTGACTGACCAGCACTTTGAACGGGTAATCATGCCCGCTCAGGTTCAGATCGCGCATGCCCAGCGGGCCCTTGGCGAAAGCGCGGATCTCGGCGTTGGGGTTACCGAATTCATAGGTCGGGTTGTCGCTGACCACCCAGAAGCGCAGGCGTTTGTCTTCCTCACTGAGCAGCCTGAGCTTGGCGTTGATCTTCGCCCAGTGTTCAGGCGTTCCGTAACGCTGGACCGCTGATTCGAGCACGCTGTAACGGGCATCGACTTCGGCTTCCGGCAGCAGACCCAAGCCCTTGTCCACTTGCAGGTAAAGCGCCCAGCCGATCAACAGAAACACCATCAGCGCCACGAGGGCGAACATGCCGCTCAGGCGCAGGGCGATGGAGTTAGTCGACAAGACGGCTCTCCAGCACGTAACCCATGCCGCGAATGGTGTGCAGCAGTTTTTGCTCGAACGGCCCGTCGAGCTTGGCGCGCAGACGCTTGATCGCGACTTCGACGACGTTGGCATCGCTGTCGAAATTCACGTCCCAGACCATCTCGGCAATCGATGTCTTCGACAGGATTTCCCCCTGACGCCGCGCCAGTACGCTGAGCAGCGAAAACTCCTTGGCAGTGAGGTCCAGACGCACGCCGGCCCGCGTGGCCTTGCGGCTGATCAGGTCGATCCACAAATCGGCGACGCTGATCTGCACCGGCTCGTGACCGCCGCTGCGCCGGGTCAGGGCTTGCAAACGCGCGACCAGCTCCAGAAACGAAAAGGGCTTGCCGAGGTAATCGTCAGCGCCTTCGCGCAGGCCGCGTATGCGATCGTCGACGTTCTCGCGGGCTGTGAGCATGATCACCGGCGTCTGTTTGCGCGCGCGCAGGGCACGCAGCACGCCATAACCGTCCAGACCCGGCAGCATGACGTCGAGAATGATCACCGCGTAGTCGCTTTCCAGCGCCATGTGCAGGCCTTCGATGCCTTCGCGCGCGACGTCGGTGGTGTAACCCTGCTCGGTCAGGCCCCGGTGCAGGTAATCGGCGGTTTTCTCTTCGTCTTCGATAATCAGGACACGCATCGGTCCACGCTCACTTGTTGATGCTTACTTATAGGTGCTTGTTTCAACGGCTTGCTTTTCCGCACCCAATTGAACTGCGGCTGGCCTGGACGCTGTCGAGCCTGGCGCTGTCGGGTCCGGCGTCGGACGCTGGCGATGGAAAAGTCGCTCAAGCTGCAGGTAGATCACCGGCGTGGTGAACAGCGTCAGCGCCTGGCTCACCAGCAATCCCCCGACAACGGCAATGCCCAACGGCTGACGCAGTTCAGCGCCGACACCATAACCGAGCATCAAGGGCAGCGCGCCGAGCAATGCGGCCAGCGTGGTCATGATGATGGGCCGGAAGCGCGTCAGACACGCTTCATAAATGGCGTCACGCGGGGACATTCCGCGATTGCGTTGAGCGTCCAGCGCGAAGTCCACCAGCAGGATGCCGTTCTTCTTGACGATGCCGATCAGCAGCACGATCCCGATCAGGCCCATGATCGAAAAGTCCTGACCCATCAGCCACAGCAGCAACAGCGCACCGATACCGGCGGAGGGCAGGGTGGAAATGATAGTCAGCGGATGGACGAAGCTTTCATAAAGCACGCCAAGGATGATGTACACCGCCACCAGCGCGGCGAGGATCAGCCAGGGCTGGTTGGCCAGCGAACTCTGGAACGCCTGGGCCGCGCCCTGGAAGTTGCCGATGATCGAGGCCGGCATGCCGATCTCGTTCTTCGCCTGATCGAGCAGCACCACGGCATCCCCCAGCGCCACGCCCGCCGACAGGTTGAACGACAGGTTGGCGGCCGGGAACATGCCGTCATGGCTGATCGACAACGGGCCCATCTTCGGCGCACCGACCTTGGCCAGTGCCGACAGCGGCACCATTTCATTGGTCAGCGGCGAACGCAGGTAGAAGTAGTTCAGGCTTTCGGCCTTGCCGCGCTGTTGCGGCTCCAGCTCCAGAATGACTTTGTACTGGTTGATGTCGGTCTGGTATTCGTTGATTTGCCGCTGACCAAAGGCGTCGTACAGCGCCTGATCGACGTCCGCCGTGGTTAGGCCGAAGCGCGCGGCGGCGCTGCGGTCGATGTCCAGATGGGTGACGCTGCCGCCCAGTTGCAAGTCGTTGGAGAGGTCACGGAAAGCCGGCAGGGTTTTCAGCTTATCGGTCAGCTTCTGCGTCCAGACATTCAGCAGCGCGCCGTCGTTACTCTTGAGCACGTACTGATACTGCGCGCGGCTCGGCCCTGAACTCAGGTTGATGTCCTGCCCGGCCCGCAGGTACAGGACGATGCCGGGGATCTGCGCCAGTTTCGGCCGGATCCGGTCAATGAACTGGCTGGCTGTCACATCGCGGTCTTCGCGGTCTTTGAGAGCAATCCACACCCGGCCGTTGGCAATCGTCTGGTTACTGCCGCTGACGCCCACCGAATGGGAAAACGCCTTAACCGCCGGATCGGCGGCGATGATTTTCGCCAGCTGTTTGTGTTTCTCGATCATGTCCGGGAATGAAATATCCGCCGCCGCTTCGCTCGTGCCCAGCACCATGCCGGTGTCCTGCACCGGGAAGAACCCCTTGGGGATCAGCACATAGCCGGCCACCGCCAGCACCAGGGTCAGGCCAAAAATCCCCATCATCATTCGCTGGTGGGCGAGGGCGAAGCGCACGCCGCGGGCATACCGCGCGAGCAGTCGCTCACCGAAGCCGGGCTTGGCGTGGGGATCGTGTTTCGGTGCGCGCATGAACAGCGCCGCCAGGGTCGGCGCCAGGGTCAGCGACACCACCACCGAAATCAGAATGGTCGACGTCGCGGTCAGCGCGAACTCCTTGAAAAGCCTGCCGACCACGCCGCCCATGAACAGCAGCGGAATGAACGCGGCAATCAGCGAGAAGCTGATCGACACCACGGTGAAGCCGATTTCACTGGAACCCTTGATTGCCGCATCGCGCATGCTGTCGCCGGCTTCCAGGTGCCGATGGATGTTTTCGACCACGACAATCGCATCGTCGACGACAAACCCAACGGCCACCACGATCGCCACCAATGTCAGGTTGTTCAGGCTGAAGCCGAGCACGTACATCAGCGCGAAACTGGCGACGAGGGACACGCCGAGCACGGCGGTCACGATCAGCGTCGCCGAGAGCTGGCGCAGGAACAGCGCCATGACCGCGATGACCAGGGCGATGGCGATCAGCAGCGTCATTTCCACTTCATGCAGCGACGCACGGATGGTTTTGGTGCGGTCGCTGAGGACCGAGACGTCCACCGACGCCGGGAGCATTTCCTGCAACTTGGGCAACTGGCCTAGCACGCGATCGACCGTCTCGACGATGTTCGCGCCGGGCTGGCGGAACACCACAATGTTCACACCCTGCTGATCCCCGGACCAGGCGCGCACGTAGGCGTTTTCCGAGCCGTTGACGACCCGCGCCACGTCGCGCAAATGAACCGGCGCGCCGTCTTTGTAGGAAACGATCAGTTGCTCGTAGTCCTTCGCCTGAAACAGCTGATCGTTAGAGGCGAGGGTGGAAATGCTGTCTTTGCCGTACAGCGCGCCCTTGGCCAGGTTTAGGCTGGTCTGCTGCAGGGATTCCCGCAGATCGGCGAGGGTCAGCCCGATCGACGCGAGTTTTTCGGGCGCCGCCTGGACACGAATCGCCGGACGTTGCTGACCGGTGATGTTGACCTGTCCGACGCCGTCGATCTGGCTCAACTGACGCGCCAGCAGGGATTCGGTGACGTCGCTGAGCTCGGTGCCGGGCATCAGGTTCGAGCTGACGCTGAGGATCAGCACCGGGCTGTCCGCCGGGTTGACCTTGCGCCAGGTCGGCAGCGTTGGCAAATCCGCGGGCAAGCGCCCGGCTGCCGTGTTGATGGCTGCCTGCACTTCCTGCGCGGCGGTGTCGATGCTTTTGTTGAGGGTGAACTGCAGCGTCAGGTTGGTGGAGCCCAGCGCGCTGCTCGACGTCATCTGGGTCATGCCGGGAATGGCGCTGAACTGCACTTCAAGGGGCGTCGCCACTGACGACGCCATGGTTTCCGGGCTGGCGCCGGGCAACTGGGCAGCAACCTGAATCGTCGGAAATTCAGCTTCCGGCAGCGGCGCCACCGGCAGGCGAGGGAAGGCGATGCAGCCCAGCAGCACCAGCGCGAAGGTCAGCAAAACGGTGGCGATCGGGTGGTTGACGCACCAGGCGGAGATAGAACCGCGGCTGTTCATTTTGCCGCCCCGGTGGAGTCGGCCAGGGTGTCTACAGGATCACCCTTGACCACCTCGATCCGCGCGCCGTTTTTCAAACGTGACTGACCATCGCTGACCAGCACGTCATTGGCCTCCACCCCGCTGATGAGCATCAGGTCGCTGTCCTGATACAGCACGTTGACCGGCACCACTTCAGCCGTGTCGCCTTTGATCCGATACACGTAATGCTGGTCGATGCCGCGCTGCACCACTTGCGGCGAGACCTTCAGGGCACCGCGGTCGATGGCGGTCTGAATGCGAACGGTCACCAGTTGCCCGGGCCACAGCTTCTCTGTGGCGTTGTCGAATATCGCTTTGGCGCGAATGGTGCCCGTGCTGGCCGCCACCTGATTGTCGATCAGCAGCAACTTGCCCTGACCCAGGAGCGTGCCGGTTGCGCCTTCGCCGAGGTAAGCGTTGACCGGCGCGGGCGTGCTGGAGGCGATCAGATCATGCAGCGTTGGCAGCATCTGCTGCGGCAGGGAAAACTCGACCGCCACCGGGTCGATCTGCGTCACCGAGAAGAGCCCGGTCGCATCGCTGACGCGCAGGAAGTTGCCTTCGTCAACGTTGCGGATGCCGACCCGGCCTGTCACAGGCGAACGTATTTGCGTGTAGGAAAGCTGCACCTGCGAGGCATTGATCGACGCCTGATTGCCCAGCGCCGTGGCCTTGAGTTGATCGACCAGCGCTTGCTGCTGATCGTACTGCTGTTTCGAGATGCTGTTGTCGACGGTCAGCAGCTTGTAGCGCTTGAGGTCGACATTGGCCACGTTCAGCTGCGCCTGGCTCTGGGTCAACAGCGCTTTGGCCTGATCGAGGGCAGCGCGGATCGAACGATCATCGATGGTTGCCAGCAGATCACCCGCCTTCACCAGCTGCCCTTCCTTTACCAGCACTTTGGTCAGAATGCCGTCCACCTGAGGGCGAATCACCACGCTTTGCAGCGACAGCACCGAGCCGATCCCGGTGACATAACGCGGCACGTCTTCCTGAGTCACGTTGATCACGCGCACCGGTACGGCAACGGGGGCGCTGACTTTTTTCGCTGCGGGGCGAGTCAATGCCCAGACGCCTGTCACTACGAGCACGACCAACAGGGTCGCGAGCATCACGATTTTGTTCTTCTTCTGCATACAGGGACAGGCCAACCAGTGAATGAGGGGCGTAACCGAGAGCGTCCTTTATAACCCTTTGACCCGGTCAGCAAAATGACTGCTGCCTGTCAATATTGTCAGGTGAATAAGGGCAGACGATGAACGTGGGTAAAGAAACAAGGCCGCAGGGCGATACCCAAATAGAAGCCACGAGTTTCGATGAACGAGTTCTACTGTGACGGGGAAAATTCTTACATAAACTTCGTGAGTTCTGAATGCTTGTTCACAGGGCTCTGACTTACGTCGGTAAGCGGCTCTACTCCGGAGTGTGTGTCATGAAAAGCCTCATGGCTGTTTCGTTGTTGTTCTCGGTCGCAGTTCTCGGCGCTGACGCCATAACGGGGTCCACCGCGTGGGCCGCCCAAGGTGGCCTGATGTTTCATGGCAGCGTGGTGAATGCCGCGTGCGACGCCCAGGTCTTGAGCGCTCCGTCGGCGGCATTGCTTCCGACAACCTTGCAGGCCGACCCTGACGTCACCGTGGGCCTGAGTCGCCACAACGACGCCTGCGGCAAAGGCGTTGTGCCCGTTCAGGCACGTTACACCGAACTGGTTTCCGACCCGCAGAGCCCCCGCGCGGGAATTGTCACGCTGACCTACCAGTAGGCACTGCTCCCCCTCGATTCCCGATCCCCGCTGACGACCCCGGTTCCATTGAGCCGGGGTTTTTCGTGGGCGAGACTTTTACATGGGCGCGTTTTTCAGGTCGGCGTTTAGGTGCCAGGTGCGAAGGTTGGTGAAGGTTCTTCGCGAGGGTTACTCCGCAAACCCCCGGTCGGCGAGGGCTCTGAAACAATAGCGTCATCTCCTACCGAAAGTTCCGACGCGCGCCACTGTCCTTTCAATCCACAGGATGTAGAACGCCTGACAGCCGATCCTGGAAGCGCTGCTTATAGTTCCTCTCGTCCTTTTGGGCACACACGAATCGACACAAGGAACGTCGTTATATGAAAAAGCTTTCTCTTACCCTGGCTATCGTGGCCGCAATGGGGCTTGGCATTTCCGGGACCGCGAATGCTGCGAACAACGGCAAACTTGTTTTCACCGGCACCCTGACCAACATCACGTGTGACATCGGCGCCGGGACTGGCGCCACCCCTGGCAACAACCCCGGCGAGATCAATGTCGACCTGGGCAACGTATCGTTTTCCGACATCGGTCTCTTCGCCGACAACAAACTTGAAACTGCATCGCCCATCCAGCTGCTGGTCAATTGCACAGGCGGCGCCGCTCAATACAACACCGTGAACATGCGCTTCGTCGCCCGTCAGGGCAGCGGTCTGGATAACCTCGACCAGAAACTGCTGCGGGCTACCGGCGCGGCGGACGGCGTGGGCATCGGCCTGCTCAATGCGTCCAACCAGTTGATGGACCTGAGCGGCAACGAAACCATCGACACGCCGCTGGTCAAGGACGGCGCCGATGGCGCGACCGCCGAGATTAACTTCGGCGCCGTTTATGTCCTCAACGGCGCGACAACCAACCCGGGTAATGCCGACGGCTTCCTGCCGTTCGTGATGGATTACGAGTGATGTAGCAGGCGAGCGGGCAATGGCTCGCTCGCCTTCCTGGCTTATCCACCTCACAGCCCAAGACGGTCTCACCATGTTTCCTGAATTCCTTCGCGGCTCCGCCCTCTGGCTGGGTTTGCTTCTGGCTGCCCCGGCGCAGGCGGGCATCGTGCTCAACACCACGCGTGTCATCTACCAGGCCACGGACAAGGAGGTCAGTTTCGTTGTGAACAACAGCGGCACGGCTGACATCCTCGCCCAGTCATGGCTTGAAGCGCAGAGCGACACCGAAAATCTGCCCTTCGTCGTCACCCCGCCGCTTTCGCGAATGGCAGGCAGCGCCCGACAAATGATTCGGGTGATCTACGCCGGCGAAGGTTTGCCCAACGACCGCGAGTCGGTGTTCTGGCTCAACGTCCAGGAGATCCCGCAATCGGCGAAGGACAACCAGCTGCAGATCGCGATTCGCCAGCGCATCAAGCTCTTCTACCGGCCCGCCGGGCTGAATGGCGATCCCCTCGATGCGGCAAAAAGCCTGGAGTGGCGCGTACATGACGGCCAGCTGGAAGTCAGTAATCCGACGCCCTATCACGTGTCGATGATCCAGGTCGACGCCCGGCAGCAGGGCAAGACGCTGTTCAAGGCGGACAGCAGGATGCTGGCGCCAAAGCAGACCGTCCAATTGCCGCTCACCAAACTGGCCAGCGGTCACGCAGTGGAGCTGCGGTTCATCAGCATCAACGATTTCGGCGCGCAGGAGCCGTACAGCGCGAAGGTCTCCGGTGGCCAGACGACTCAAGCCATCAAGGTCGCCAACGTCATCACCCGGGCCGAGTAGCCACTCCGTCGGGAAGGCCTTCGCCCAGGTTTTCTTCGGTCGCCGTCATGCGGCTCCAGCGTCTTCCGCCTGCCAAACGTGGTTTGCCAGCGCCCTCGGAATCGAGAACACGAGTGAAACCCGCCAATGGAACCCCGAGATCACCAAAAGGGATATGCACGGATGGCAGCATGCTCTTCACACCTCGACCGCAGGCATCCGGCGCATGAGCCGTTTCGGATCAGCCCGGTGGCGAGGATTATCCTTGCATCGGCAGGGCTGGCACTGGCCTCGCCTGCGACTGCAATGACTGATCAAAACAGCGCCGCGACCCATGTGAAATTCAATACCTCGTTCATTCAGGGCACCGATCAGCCCGCCGATCTCGCGACGTTTTTGCAAGGCAACAGCGTGGTCCCCGGAAGCTATCGGGTGGATATCTACGTCAACCGTGTGCTGAGCGGGCGGCGTGACATCAACTTCGTCTCCAATGCCGCGAAAGGCACCGTTGAAGCTTGTCTCACCCTGGACATGCTCCGCCAATTCGGCATGAACACCGACGCCGTGCAGGCCGGTGAGGCTTCGCCAACAGCCTGTTTCGATCTCCCGGCGCGGGTCGAATTTGCCCGCGTCGATTATCAGCCGGCGAGCCTGCGCCTGAACATCAGCATCCCTCAGGCGATGATGTCGCGCAGCGCTCGCGGTTACGTGCCGCCGGAGTTATGGGACGAGGGCGAGACGGTCGGTTTCGTGAATTACAACTTCAGCGGCGCGCGTCGCTCCCGCAGCGGCCAGGATCAGGATCAGGATCAGTATTACCTGAGTGTTCGCAACGGCGTGAACCTCGGTGCCTGGCGACTGCGCAACGAGTCTTCGCTGACCTACGGCAATGACCAGCCCTACCGCTTTCGCAGCAACCGGACGTTCATCCAGCGTGACATCACCTCGCTGAAAAGCCAGCTCACCCTGGGCGAGACTTTTACCGATTCGCAGGTGTTCGACAGCGTTCGGTTCCTCGGCGCGATGGTGATATCCGATGAGGGCATGCTGCCTGACAGCGAGCGGATTTTCGCGCCGGTCATTCGTGGTATTGCCGACACCAACGCATTGGTGGAAGTGCGCCAGAACGGTTTCATGCTGTACAGCGGCAACGTCTCGCCGGGCCCGTTCGAAATCACCGACATCTACCCCAGCGGGTCGAACGGCGACCTGGAAGTGACGGTGGTCGAAGCCGATGGCAGCAAGCGCGTCTTCGTCCAGGCCTACGCGTCACTGCCGATCATGGTGCCGAAAGGCGCGTTGCGCTACAGCCTCGCCGCCGGCCAATACGACAGCAACACGGAAGACGCTTTTTCACCCTCGTTCGCCAGCGGCACACTGGTGTATGGCCTGACCGAACGGTTGACGGCAGCGGGCGGCGTGCAAATCGCCGAGGATTACCAGGCCGGGAACATCGGCGCGGGGGTCAACACCGGGCTCGGCGCGGTGTCGCTGGACCTGACCCAGTCCCTCAGCCGCCAGCGCGAGCAACGCTACAGTGGGCAAAGCCTGCGCCTGCGCTACGCCAATACGCTGGACCTGACCAACACCACCCTCGCCGTGGCTGGTTATCGCTATTCAACGGATCAATACCTGACGTTCGACGATCACGTGGATGCGTTGCAAGAACGTGATGGATCAGCCAGCGGGCGCGCCAAAGATCGCATCGAAATCAGCCTGACTCAGGCGCTGCCGGAGCAGTCTGCGTCGCTGAGCTTTACCGGGTCGGAGCAGCGCTACTGGGACCGTGGCAGTAAGACCCGCCAGCTGTATCTGTCGTGGAACTCGGCGTGGCGCAGCCTTAGCTACAACGTGTCGGTCGAGCGTAACCAGACCTTCGCGCGCAGCGGAGAAAGCCAGTTTGACAACCGCATTGCGCTGACATTGAGCCTGCCGCTGGGAAGCGATTCCGGCTCGTCGCGGCTGTTTGCCAATGCCGTGCGTGACAGCTCCGGCGCGTCCAGCCTGCAGTCCGGCTTGAACGGTCAACTGTTCGACGACCGCAACAGCTTCTACTCGCTGCAGGCCGGCCACGACAGTGCGTCGGGCTCATCGGGCTTCGGCAAACTCAGCACCACCACGGCCTACGGGCGTTTCGATGCGGGCTACGGGCAGGGTAGGGATTATCAGGCGCTGAGCATGGGCGCGTCGGGTTCGGTGGTCGCCCACGCGGGCGGGGTGAATTTCGGTCAGCCCCTGGGCGAGACCTTCGCGCTGGTGCAGGTAAAAGGGGTCAGCGGCGCGCGGCTGAACAATTTCAGCAACGTCGAAACGGCCGATAACGGTTACGCCATCCTGCCTTACGCCCAGCCTTATCGAACCAACTGGGTCAACCTCGACACCCGCCAGTTGGGCGCCGATGTCGAGCTGGAGAATGCCGTGGATCAAGTCGTGCCCCGACGCGGCGCGGCGCCCTTGGTCAGCTTTCGTACGGCAATCGGTCGGCGTGTGCAATTCGAACTGGTGCGAGCCGATGGCAGCCGCTTGCCCATGGGCGCAGCGGTGGAAGACGAGCAGGGCAAGCCGCTGGCGACTGTTGACCCCAGCGGGCGAGCGCTGGTGCTGAGCGAGCGGGACAGCGGCGAGCTCATCGTCAAATGGACCGATCAACAATGCCGTGCATCCTTCGCGCTGCCGCCGAAAGAAGCCCATCGCAGCTACGATCGCCTGAAGGTGCAGTGCCAATGAAGCGCGCCTGTCTGTCAGGGCTTTTTCTGGCCGTCATCAGCGGCATGGCCCAAGGCGCCGTCTCACTGTCAGGCACCCGGTTGATCTTCGACGGCCGTTACAACGAGGCGACGATCGAGGTCAGCAACCGCGGTGATTCCGAGGCCCTGATTCAAGCCTGGCTCGATGCACCGCGCGCAGATGATCCACCGGGCCGTGATCAACCCGGCAATGCGCGCGCAGCCGATCTGCCGTTTGCGTTGACCCCGCCTCTGGCGCGCCTGCCAGCCAAGGGCAAGCAGACCTTGCGCCTGCTCTATGAAGGCATCGGCCTGCCCCAGGACCGGGAGTCGATGCTGCACCTGTACGTGCTGGAAATTCCTCGGCGCAGCCCGGCGGTTCAGCAGTTGAGCATTGCCATCCGCCAACGCATCAACGTCTTCTATCGGCCAGCAGCGCTGGCCGGCGACCCGGCCGATGCGGCGCAAACGCTGATCTGGCAACGCGCTCCATCAACCGATGCCACGCTTTCCGTGCGCAACCCGACGCCGTATCACGTTTCGCTGCGGGACCTGCGCATCAATGGCATCGAGGTCGCAGACCACCGGTTGCTGCCACCTTTTTCGGACGCCTCACTGACGCTGCCCGTCCTCGGTGTGAAGGGCTCAGTGGCTGAAACCCTGAGCTTCAAGGCCATGACCGATTACGGCGGACAGCGCGATTACTGCGCGCCGTTTCAGGGTGGGCAGCCCTTCGCAGTGCCGCTGCGTACGTCGGATTCACACTCACTCATAGGGAAATGCTGACATGAAAAGATCCATCATCCGAGGGTGGCTGACGCTGCCGATCACGTTGCTGATGACGCTATTGATGCCCGGTCTCGCCATGGCGCTGACCTGCAAGACCCAGGGCGCAGGCGAGTCGGTGGTTCGTGCGGACCTGAGCAGCACCGTCGCCATTCCTGCGAACCTGCCTGATGGCAGCGCGGTCTGGCGCTCGGAGCGGCTGAACCTTGCGGTCGAGTGCGCCAGGGACGAACCGGGTGGCCCTGAAGAAGTGTTCTTGTATCTGAACCCGGACAACCTGCAGATCGGACAGGGGATTCGCGCCGGACTCACGTTGAGTGGCATTGATTTCGTGCAGACCAGCGGGCGGGTTCCCACGCAACAGCAAGCGCCGGCCTGCACGGAGGCAGGTTCGGCCTGTCCGAGCGTCACGTTCAACCTGCCGTTTTCGGTGTTCATCCAGAAATACGGCCCGACCCCGCCTTCTGGCGTCGCGAGTGGTTTGCACGACTATCGCATGTTCCAGCTCGATGGCGGCAGCGGGCAAAATCCCGGGCCTGACGCCACGCTCAGCTACGTCATCAATAACCTTGAGGGCCTGCGGTTCGTCGCCTGTGACGCTGAATTGCGGGTCATGCCCGAGACCGTGGATTTCGGTGACGTGGCCATCCGCAACGTGCGAGTAGGGGAGCCGGCCACTTTTCAGCGCTTCGCTCTTGCCACCAGCCGCACCTGCGAATCGCCGTTCAGCCTCAATGCGCGCATCACACCGGTGTCCGGGATACTCAAGGGTGATGTACTGGTGCCGGTCGACAATGACAGCATCGGCATTCGGATTACCCGTGCCCGCGATGACTCGACCGTGCCGTTCCACGAGCCCTTTCACCTGACCGATCTGCTGGAGGGTGATTACTCCGAGACGGCTGACTTCAACGCCCAGTTGCTGTGGCAAACCAGTACGCCGACTGCGGGCCCGTTTTCAGCGGAAGTCATGGTGGATCTGTTCTACAAATAGGCGCGCGCAGTCGGTCTGTTCGCAGCAGCGATCCGGCGGCGATTCAGGTATGCTGCGCGGCCCTCGGGCGCCGCCCGTATTCCTCGACTGTCTGCCATTCCGGAGCTTTCATGACCACCCCCGAACACACGCCCGCTCCTGATGCTCGTGAATCGCACGCTTCGGTCGACGCCGACGCTGCCCCGGCGGATACAAAACCTGCGATTCCGGCGTTCAGCTTCCCGTTCAAGCCGGGCGAGCTGTTGCAGGCGAAGAAGGATCAGCAGCACTACAAAGGCTCGGGTAAATCGAACCACGACAAGCGTCCGGGCGTTGCGCCATCAGGCACCCGTCGGTCGATGGGCAAGCGCTGATTACACCGTCGCAGGCGAGTACGCTGCCGGGGGAATCACCCGCCCGCCATGCTCACACTTCTTTGCGAAAGCTGTCCCGATACTGAGTCGGCGTCACCCCCAGACGCTGACTGAAGATCAGCCGCATGCGCGCAGCGCTGCCAAATCCGCAGTGATACGCCACCCCCTTGATCGCCATTTCGCTGCCTTCCAGCAAATGGCGAGCTGCGTCAATGCGCGCACGCTGCACGAACTCCGCCGGTGTGACCTTGGCGTCGCGGGCAAATACCCGGGCGAACGTGCGGGGACTCATCGCCACCACGTCGGCCAGTCGCTCCACTGAAAAGGGCTCGCCGATGTGCTCCATCACATAGCGCTGTACCTTGGCCACGGGCGAGTCGTCATCTGCCGACGCCGTGAGGTACGGGCTGAATTGCGACTGCCCGCCCTGACGCTGGGCCACCACCAGCAGACGTTTGGCCACCGCCAGGGATATCGCCGGGCCGTGGTCCTCCGCCACCAATGCCAGCGCCATGTCGATGCCCGCCGTGACCCCGGCTGATGTCATCAGCGCACCGTCGCGAACATAGATGCGATCGGGCTCGACCCTCGCGTGGGGGAACTGATCGGCGAGTTGCTCAGCGTGGCTCCAATGGGTAGCGGCCTGCTTGCCATCCAGCAAACCGGCGTGGCCGAGGATGAATGCGCCGGTGCAGATCGAGCCGTAGCGTTGCGCCTGGGGCACGGCTTCCAGCAGCCAGTGGGTGATGGCGGGCATTTCCGCGCCGTCTGGCAATGACGGACCGCCGGGAATCAGAAGGACGTCGAACTGCTTCGGCGCGTCCGCCAGGGAATACTGCGCACCCAGTGGCATGCCGTTGGACGCAATGATCGGGTAGGGCGCCGCGCCGAGGGTGATGATCTCGTAGCCATCACCGTCGGACAGGAAACGGTTGGCTTCGGCGAAGACGTCGAGCGGGCCGGCCACGTCCAGGGCCTGCACGTTGGGAAACAGCACAATCGCGACGCGCTTCATCCTACTTCTTAGGCAGCGTGGTGACGTTATCCCACTCGGTAATCAGCGCTTTCTTGTTCTTGCGGTCGTAGAGGCACAGCTCGGTGCCGGTCTTGTTCTTCATGAACGCCTGTTTGTACTGACCTTTGATCAACAGTGCGTTGAAGCCGACGCTGTCATCGAAGGCCGCATCGGCGCCGGCCGGCTTGGCGTTTTTCAGGGAACTGGCGCTGACACAACTGTCGACCAGGGTTTTGTTGAAGGCGGTCCAGGCGTCCGGGCTGGAGGCATTGGTCTGGCCGGCAGCGGCGGCGGTGAGAACGAGCAACAGCGCGGTGTGCATCTTCACAGGTACGCATCTCCATGGCGTGAGCGGGTGAACGAGCCTCGGCGCAGATTCAGCGCGGGTCGAGTTCGTGGCGCTGAATATATTGCATACCGGCGCGCTCATACAGCCGGCGTGCGGCCAGATTGCTTTCCATCACCTTGAGGTCTACATGACCTTCACCGCGCTGGCGGAAAGCTTTGAACACCTGATTGAGCAGCGCGAGACCCAGCCCTTGACGGTGCGCGCGGGGGTTGACCACCAGATTGCGGATGAACGCGCTGGTCCAGCATTGCGCAACGGCCACCACACCTTCAGCGTCCTCAAGAACGAAACACAGCGCCGGATCAAACTCGGGATCAGTCTCGAAGGCATCGAGCCAAGTGGCATAGTCTGCAACACGACCGCCGCCGTGCTCGCGACCCAGCACCAGCAACTGGTGAACGGCCGGGGCGTTCTGCCCGTTGAATTCAACCTGACGCACGGCGGCGGGCCAGCCCGGATCATGGAGTGCCGGGCCGAGGTCGCGGCGCATCAACCAGTAATGCGCGGTGGAGGCATCGCCTGCGGCCGGTCTCAGATTCCCTGAGCTTCGACCGTGCGGGCGGCTTCGATCAAGCATCGTGTCAGCTCGGGCGAGGAGAACTTGGTCAGAACAGCGTTGGCGCCGGCAGCATCGGCTTTTTCGGCATTCATCGCGCTGTCCAGCGAAGTGTGCAGCAGCACGTATAGTTCCTGAAAGTCCGGCGTCTCCCGAAGCGTGCGGGTGAGCGCGTAGCCGTCCATCTCCGACATCTCGATGTCGGACACCACCACGTTGATCTGCTGTGCGGTGCCTTGCAAATCGAGTAACTGATCAATGGCTTCCCGCGCACTGCGGGCGGTGTGGCATTCGATGCCCAGATTGCGCAGGGTAATCACCGATTGTTGCAGCGCCACCTGACTGTCATCGACCACCAGGATGCGCGCCTTCGCCAGCACTTTGGCGTCATCGGCGCTGAGCTCGGCGCGTTCGGCGACGATCCGTGCGGGCGCGATGCCGTGAATGACCTTCTCGATGTCCAGCACCTGAACCAGCGTCCCGTCCACCTGCGTCACGCCGGTGATGAACGACTTGTTGCCGGAGCCAAAGGGCGGCGGACGAATGTCGGTGGTGAGGCAATGAACGATCTTGCTGACGGCCTGCACGTGCAGCCCCTGCTTCGACCGGCTGACATCGGTGACAATCAGGCAGCCGCCATCGGGGTCCACCAACGGGCGCTCGCCAATGGCACGACTCAGGTCAATCACCGACAGCGGGTTGCCACGCAAGGTCGCGACCCCTTTAACGTGTGGGTGGGATTCCGGCAAACGCGTAAGGGGAGGGCAGGGGATGATTTCACTGACCTTGAGCAGGTTGATCGCCATCAGCTTTCCGCTGCGTAACGTGAACAGCAGAAGCGAGAGTGAATCTGCGCGGACGTTCTTGGACATATAAACCTTCTGTGATGCGTTGCCTGGCCGCGTGGGTTCGGCCAACAGCTTTCGATGACGGTTTATCGACCTGATGAAGTCAGGCTTTAGCCCTTTCGATTTTACCCGGCCGGCGGGCCTGCCAGCATTGCAGTCAATTTGACCGTAGTCAGGTCATTTTGACCCGCGATTCGACGAGGTCATATTGACTGTGCGTTGGCCAGGCCCTTGATTTCAGGCTTTGGGGTCGCTGGCACGATTCCTGAACAACCGAGGTAACGCTTACTCATCAGCTCTCGGGAGTTACTTATGTTGTCCGCATCGGATCGTGCCATCGTCAAGTCAACAGTGCCACTGCTGGAAAGCGGCGGAGAGGCGCTGATTACCCATTTCTACCAAATGCTCCTCGATCGATACCCGCAAGTGCGTCCACTGTTCAACAAGGCGCATCAGGCCAGTGGTGAACAGCCTCGCGCCCTGGCGAACGGGGTGTTGATGTACGCCCGCCACATCGATCAGCTTGATCAACTGGGCGATCTGGTCGCCAAGATCATCAACAAACACGTGGCGCTGCAGATCCTTCCCGAGCACTACCCGCTCGTTGGCGATTGCCTGCTTGAGTCGATTCGCGAAGTGTTGGGGAAGGAAGTCGCCACTGATGAGGTCATCACTGCGTGGGGCAACGCCTACTTGCAACTGGCCGACATTTTGATCGGCGCGGAAAAAGCCATCTACGACGAGAAAGCCCAGGCAGCAGGCGGCTGGCGTGGTGAGCGTGAATTCAAAGTGGTCGCCAAAACGCCGGAGAGCGCGGAAATCACCTCGTTCCACTTTGCGCCGGCAGATGACCAGCCGATCCTGCAATTCACCGCCGGCCAGTACATCGGCATGCAACTGCACGTGAACGGCGAAGAGATCCGCCGCAATTACTCGTTATCGGCCCTGGCCGGGAACAATCAGTACCGCATCAGCGTGAAACGCGAGCCTGATGGAGTCGCCTCCAATTATCTGCATGATCAGCTGCAGGTCGGCGACAGCATCAATCTGTACCCGCCCTCCGGAGAATTCACCCTGACCGACAGCGACAAACCGCTGGTGCTCATCAGCGGTGGCGTCGGCATCACGCCAACCCTGACCATGCTGGAGGCGGCGTTGCCGACTCAGCGGCCGATTTACTTCATCCACTGCGCGCGCAACGGCTCGGTCCATGCGTTTCGCGACTGGATCGAAAGCCTGGCGAGCAAGCATCCTCAGCTCAAACGTTTCTATTGCTACGCCGAAGATGACGGCGTCAGCCCGGCGGCCCATGCGACGGGTCTGCTCGATCAGGCGCGCCTGGAGCAATGGCTGCCGGAGAATCGCGACGTCGATGCGTACTTCCTGGGGCCTAAAGGCTTCATGGCGGCGATCAAGCGTCAACTGAAAGCGGCCGGCGTGCCCGATGCACAGGCGCGGTATGAACTCTTCGGTCCTGCGTCAGCATTGGAATAATCGCTGCGACAATTAGACGCATCCTACATATATAGAAGGATTCCCGGCTGCGACCCATTGCTGCGACAAAAAGCCGCACTCCTCTATATATAGGCAGGAAACAGGAGAGCTCACACTAGCGTTTGAATTGGAATGTTAACGCTCGGCTAATGCAGCCGTGTTCACCATTGCGCGGGTTACGGCGGTGGACCGGAAGGCGGCCACGTTCGGTCGCGAATGGCACTGCGTGAACGGGGTGTCGTGACGGTGATAGAATCGCCGCCCTTGCGGGGCGTCCGGGCCGCAACGCTCCACATCCGTCGATCCGGATGACTCCAATTCAAAGGGCATGTGAATGACTGAAGAGATGTTGTACCTGCGGCGTGAAAAGCAGTTTCTGTTGTTGCTGGGCATCATTTGCCTGGCGCTGATCGGCGGCGCCTTGTACATGCAGGTGGTGCTGGGCGAAGCGCCTTGCCCGCTGTGCATCCTGCAGCGGTATGCGCTGTTGTTCATCGCGGTGTTCGCGTTCATCGGCGCGGCAATGCCGGGCCGTCTGAGCCTGACCATCTGCGAAGCGCTGGTGGTGTTGAGCGCCGTGGGCGGGCTGGTTACCGCCGGGCGTCACGTGTACATCCAGACCCACCCGACCGAGAGCTGCGGCATCGATGTGCTGCAGCCGATTGTCGACGGTCTGCCCCTGGCGTCTCTATTTCCGCTAGGCTTTCAGGTAGGCGGTTTCTGCGAGACGCCATATCCGCCAGTTCTCGGTTTGTCTTTGGCGCAATGGGCGTTAGTGGCGTTTGTACTGACTGTTGTGCTGGTTCCGGCGGGAATTATTCGTAACCGGATGAAAGCACGCTGATTACAAAGTGTTGCGTAACAAAGCCCCGGAAATCCTTCAACAGAACCGGGGCTTTGCTCAGTTTCAGGGTGCGGCATAACACCGCATTTTTACCGAACGTGAAATTAACTGTTGCGCAGAAACTTATAGTCAATAAAACTTTACGTATCTACAATCGCCCCCAATTCACGCCCCCCCTCATTTGCGGGACGGTGTAAATCGAGGTTATGGAGCGTCTTTTCGCTCTAGTAGACGCGGTTCGAATGGCCTCCCGAGTCACGTTCTGAATGTCTGCGCCAAGGGATAGGGTCCGCATTAGCGGGTGCCACCATTCGAATAAGAAACCAAAGCTCAACCCGGATTTGTTGTGAGGCCCCATGCTTCCTGACAGGCCCCTTTTCAATCCAAGCATTTGCCAGCACCTGGCAGGGTGAAGTGTTGGCGGTCGAAACCCAACTGCGATGCGAAAGCTGCTTTTAGAGGTCGTGAGATGAGTAAAAAAAGGTACCCCAGGTTTTTTGGCTTCTTGGCCCTTTTCAGCATGCTCCTGCTCAGCGGGTGCGATTACACCCTGCTGGATCCCAAAGGCCATGTGGGCGTTCAAGAGCGTGACCTGATCATCACTGCTACCTTGCTGATGCTGCTGGTGGTGGTGCCGGTCATTTTCATGACCATCATCTTCGCCTGGAAGTATCGCGCTACCAACAAGAGCGCGACGTACACGCCTGACTGGGCGCATTCGACCCGGATTGAGCTGGTGGTCTGGCTGGTTCCATTGGCCATCATCATCGTGCTCGGCTATGTGACCTACAAGTCGACCCACGCGCTTGACCCTTACCGTCCGCTCGAGTCAGACGTCAAGCCGCTGACCATTGAAGTGGTCGCACTGGACTGGAAATGGCTGTTCATCTATCCGGAACAGGGCATCGCCACCGTCAACAAGATCGTGTTCCCGGCCAACACGCCGATCAATTTCCGCATCACTTCCGATTCGGTCATGAACTCGTTCTTCATCCCTGCACTGGGCGGCCAGATCTACGCGATGGCCGGCATGCAGACCAAGCTGCACCTGATCGCCAATGAAAACGGCGAGTTCGATGGTATCTCCGCCAACTACAGCGGCGCAGGTTTCACCGGCATGAAATTCAAGGCGACTGCCACCTCACAGGCTGATTTCGACGCTTGGGTTGCCGACGTCAAGAATTCACCTAAAACACTGGCAACGGCCGAATACGCCGCGCTGGCCAAGCCTAGCGAACGTAACCCCGTTGAACTCTACTCCTCGGTCACTCCGAACCTGTTCCAGATCATCATCGACAAGTATGAAGGTATGAAGCCGGGCAAGATTGTCCATGAGAAGAAAGAAGTAGCAGGTACGGAAGGGATGGACATGGGTAAGCATTCAGCTGCGCAGGCAGAGGAGTAAACGATGTTTGGTAAATTAAGTCTGGACGCGATTCCGTTCCACGAGCCGATAGTCATGATCACGGTCGCCATGATCGCGATCGGTGGTGCGGCATTGCTGGGTCTGATCACGTACTTCAAGAAGTGGACTTACCTCTACACCGAGTGGCTGACGTCTGTCGACCACAAGAAAATCGGTGTCATGTACATCATCATTGCAATGGTCATGCTGCTGCGCGGCTTTGCCGACGCCGTACTGATGCGTTCGCAATTGGCCATGGCCACTGAAGGCTCACCCGGCTACCTGCCGCCTGAGCACTATGACCAGATCTTCACCGCTCACGGTGTGATCATGATCATCTTCATGGCGATGCCGTTCTTCACCGGCCTGATGAACATCGTCGTGCCTCTGCAGATTGGCGCTCGCGACGTTGCCTTCCCGTTCCTGAACTCCTTGAGCCTCTATCTGCTGATCTCCGGCGTGATTCTGGTCAACGTGTCTCTGGGCGTCGGCGAGTTCGCACGTACCGGTTGGGTGGCCTATCCACCGCTGTCGGAACTGGGCTATAGCCCGGGCGTGGGTGTGGATTACTACATCTGGGCACTGCAGCTGTCAGGACTGGGGACAACGTTAACCGGGGTCAACTTCCTGGTTACCGTGCTGAAGATGCGTACCCCTGGCATGAAACTGATGGACATGCCGATCTTCACCTGGACCTGCACCTGGGCCAACGTCCTGATCGTGGCTTCGTTCCCGATCCTGACCGGTACCCTGGCGTTCCTGACCCTCGACCGTTACCTGGACTTCCACATCTTCACGAACGAGTTGGGTGGTAACCCGATGATGTACGTGAACCTGTTCTGGGCGTGGGGTCACCCCGAGGTTTACATCCTGATTCTGCCGGCGTTCGGGGTCTTCTCCGAAGTCATCTCGACGTTCACCGGCAAGCGTCTGTTCGGCCACCACTCGATGATCTACGCCTCCGGTGCGATCTCGATCCTGGGCTTCATGGTCTGGCTGCACCACTTCTTTACCATGGGTTCGGGTGCAAGCGTCAACGCCTTCTTCGGTCTGGCGACGATGCTGATTTCCATCCCGACGGGTGTGAAGCTGTTCAACTGGCTGTTCACGATCTACCAGGGACGTCTGCGCTTCACCGCGCCAGTCTTGTGGACCCTGGGCTTCATGGTCACCTTCTCCATCGGTGGTATGACCGGCGTACTGTTGGCTATCCCGGGTGCCGACTTCGTTCTGCACAACAGCCTGTTCGTGATCGCGCACTTCCATAACGTGATCATCGGTGGTGCTGTGTTCGGTTACATCGCCGGCTTCGCGTTCTGGTTCCCTAAAGCGTTCGGCTTCAAGCTGAACGAGAAGTGGGGCAAGGCAGCGTTCTGGTTCTGGATCTCGGGTTTCTACGTCGCCTTCATGCCGCTCTACGCACTGGGCTTCATGGGCATGACCCGTCGTCTGAACACCACTGACAACCCGGACTGGACGCCATACCTGCACGTCGCGTTCGTCGGTGCGTTGCTGATCGCTGTCGGTATCGCCTGCCAGCTGATCCAGATCTTCGTGAGTATCCGTGACCGCGAGCAGAACCGCGATCTGACCGGTGACCCATGGAATGGCCACACCCTGGAATGGTCCACTTCGTCGCCACCGCCTTTCTACAACTTTGCGGAAATGCCGAAAGCCAACGAGATCGACCCGTGGTATGCCGCCAAGCGTGATGGCGAGGCCTACAAGGTTCCGGCCAAGTACTCCGACATCCACATGCCGAACAACACGGCAACGGGCATGGTGATGGGCCTCCTGCTGACCGTCTTCGGTTTCGCGATGATCTGGCACATCTTCTGGCTGGCGGGCGTCAGCCTGGTGGGCACGATCGTTTACTTCGTGATTCACGCGGCACGTGACGATCAGGGCTACATGGTTCCTGCATCCGAAGTGGCACGCATCGAAGGCGAGCAACACGCGATCCTGGCTCGTGTTCGCAATGGTCAGACAAACACTCCTGTCAACAAGCTGGAGCAGGCATAAACAATGTCGAACTTAGTATTTGATGGTGCGAAGGGTCACGACCACGGTCATGACCACGAGCACGACCATGGTCACCATGACGCCGGCGAGATGAAGATCTACGGTTTCTGGATCTACCTGATGACCGACTGCATTCTGTTTGCGTCGATCTTCGCCATTTACGCGGTACTGGTTAACAACGTAGCGGGTGGCCCTGCGGGCCACGACATCTTCGAACTGCCTTACGTGCTCGGCGAAACCGCCTGCCTGTTGCTCAGCTCGATCACCTACGGCTTCGCCATGCTGGCGATGCACAAGGGCAACAAGTCGGGCGTTCTGGGTTGGTTGTTCGTGACCTTCCTGTTCGGCCTGGGCTTCATCGGCATGGAGATCAACGAGTTCCACCTGCTGATCTCCGAAGGTTACGGCCCTAACCGCAGTGGTTTCCTGTCGGCGTTCTTCACGCTGGTCGGCACCCACGGTCTGCACGTGACCAGCGGCCTGATCTGGATGGCGATCATGATGTATCAGGTCTCCAAGCACGGTCTGACCGGGACCAACCAGACTCGCCTGAGCATGCTCAGCCTGTTCTGGCACTTCCTGGACGTTGTCTGGATCTGCGTGTTCACCGTTGTCTATCTGATGGGGACCATTTAAATGGCGAATTCACATCACTCCCATGACGCCGCCAGCCATGAACCTGCCGCCCACGGCAGCTTCAAGTCGTACATGGTCGGTTTCGTACTGTCGATCATCCTGACCGCGGTTCCTTTCGGTCTGGTGATGTTCCCGACGATCTCGAAAGTGGCCACGCTGTGGGTCGTTCTGATCTTCGCTGTCGTGCAGGTTTTGGTTCACCTGGTGTACTTCCTGCACCTTGACCGCTCGGCGGCACAGCGCAACAACGTCATCGCGTTTGCCTTCGCTGGCCTTGTGATCGTGCTGCTGGTTGGTTTGAGCACCTGGATCATGTTCAGCATTCACACCGCCATGATGGCGAAGTGAGGAAAACCTGATGTCACTGAAGCACTTTATCCAAATCACCAAACCGGGGATCATTTTCGGTAACGTGCTTTCGGTGGCAGGTGGCTTTTTTCTGGCTTCCAAGGGGCATGTCGATATCGGCTTGTTCCTGGCAGCCGTGATCGGGACTTCACTGGTAGTAGCTTCTGGCTGCGTGTTCAACAACTGCATCGATCGCGATATCGATGTGAAGATGGAGCGCACCAAGAATCGGGTGCTGGTGCAAGGATTGGTGTCAGTGAAACTGGCACTGATCTATGCCACCGTGCTGGGTGTTGTCGGCGTCGGCCTGCTGTACACCAAGGCCAACGCACTGGCGGCACTGTTCGCCGTAATCGGCTTCGTGATCTACGTCGGCTTTTACAGCCTGTACCTGAAGCGCAGGTCGGTTCATGGCACGTTGGTGGGCAGCCTGTCGGGCGCGATGCCTCCGGTCATTGGTTACGTCGCGGTCAGCAACACCTTTGACCTCGCGGCGCTGACCTTGCTGGTGATGTTCAGCCTTTGGCAGATGCCTCACTCGTACGCCATCGCGATTTTCCGCTTCAACGACTATCGGGCTGCCTCGATTCCGGTCCTGCCGGTGAAGCGCGGTATCCGGGTCGCCAAGCGGCACATCCTGATCTACATCCTGGCTTTCCTGCTGGCGACCTTGATGCTGACCTTCGGCGGTTACGCCGGGCTCAATTATCTGGCCGTTGCAGCGGCGATGGGCATGTACTGGTTGTACATGGCCTGGACCGGCTACAAAGCCAAAGACGACACTGTTTGGGCACGTAAGCTGTTCGTGTTCTCCATCTTCACGATCACAGCCTTG
Source organism: Pseudomonas sp. PS02290 (assembly GCF_029960075.1). NCBI lineage: Bacteria > Pseudomonadati > Pseudomonadota > Gammaproteobacteria > Pseudomonadales > Pseudomonadaceae > Pseudomonas > Pseudomonas sp. PS02290. Next base: position 13,432 of record NZ_JASCOY010000028.1, on the reverse strand, counting down.
AGCGTGGCGATGTCGCTGGATTTTCAGGTAACTAAGGAGCTGTTGGTGACATACGCAGCGCCTTAGTCGCCTGAATGAAACGCAAAAAACCCGGTTGCTCGCGAGAGAAACCGGGTTTTTTTTCGAACTGAAGAAAGTTTTTGGCTTAGCGGGTTGACCCTTTGGCAGAGGCCTCTTCGGCATCCTTTGCCGGCCCGAGGACAACGGCCAGATGGCGCAAGTCTTCGATCTGCACGCTGACGCTTTTCCCTGAAGGGCTGGCGACCAGTGTGCCCAGGGCAAAGACCGTGAAGAAACGCACCTCATCGGCGTGACTCAGCAGCTCACTGAGGTAGCGGCTGGAGCGGTAGGCCTGCATCTGCGCGGGGGATACGTACAATGTCACCAGCTTGCCTTGCAGGCGATCGAAGAATTTGAATTTGAAGCCGATCCCGTAGCGCTCGACCAGTCCGCCGCCATACAGCACCCGACGCTCGTCATTCAGCTGAGCAAACTTGATATGGCGGAAATAGGCGCGCAAGGACACCTCGCCCTGACCCGGAACGCGAAGGGTCAACAGCGCGAGTTCTTCCTTGGTCAACGAGGCCTGGGCCTGACGGAAGCTGTCGACCAGCCGCTCCAGATCGCTGGTTCGGTTCTGCTTGTCCTGTTTGGCCTTCAACGCGTCAGCTGGGAGCCTGGCGTCTTCGGGCTTATCGGTCGGCTCGGCGTCAGGCTTGTCTGTCGGCGATGCCGGCTTAGCGCGCTCCTTCGGGGTGGGATCAAAGACGTCAATGTAATCATCCAGCTTGCGCTTGACCCTGCGCAGCTCGCTATCGGCCCCGGTTTCGGCTTCCTGGCCAGCCGGCGTTTCGACGGATTCATCCACCCATTCGCAATCGGCGTGATGTTCGTATTTCGGGTTGGCCCGGTAGTGCGCGGCGACGAAGGTCGGATGCTCCTGAGGCTTCACGTCATAGCGAACCCCAGTGATTTTGACACCCAGAGCGCGGCACGACTCGGACGAACACAGAAAGCTGAAGCGCGCACGGGGTAGCTCTTGAGAAAAATACTCGCGTCGCGCCGCCACGATGGACAGCTCTTGCTGCAGCTCGACGCAGAACGCGCGGGTAATGGTTCTGTTGGTTTTCATGGATACGGCGGGGTCCTGTGCCGAAGTCTTCCGGATGTGCTGCGCACTGTTATTCCGTTGGCATCGCCAGCCATTCGCCGACCACTTTTTTGTAAGTCCCGGTGGCTTTGGAGAGGTGCAGCCACTGATCGACATAGGCCTTCCAGGCCACGTCATCCCGGGGCAGCAGATAGGCCTTTTCGCCGTACTGCATGTAGTGCGACGGATTGACCGTGCACAAGCCTGGCATGCGTTTCTGCTGATACAGCGCTTCGGACGCGTCGGTGATCATCACGTCGGCTTGCTTGTCGAGCAGCTGTTGGAAAATGGTTTTGTTGTCGTGGAAGGCCAGGCTGGCATTTGGCAGATAAGCGTGGGCGAAGGCTTCGTTGGTGCCGCCTTGTGGTTCGATCAATCGAACGCCGGGCTGATTGATCTGCTCGAGGGTCTGGTACTTCGACTCGTCTTCGCAGCGCACCAACGGCACTTTGCCGTCGATGTCCAGCGTGCTGCTGAACGCCGCCTTCTTCTGCCGCTCCAGAGTGACCGAGATGCCACCGACGGCGATGTCGCATTTGCCGGCCGTGAAGTCGGGCATCAGGGTTTTCCACGTGGTCGGGACCCACTCGATCTTCACGCCCAGGCTCTGCGCCAGAGACTGGGCCAGCTCGATGTCGATGCCTTCGTATTGGCCGTCGGGCTTGAGAAATGTGTACGGCTTGTAATCGCCGGTCGTGCAAACGGCCAGTTGGCCCTTCTGCATGACGGTGTCCAAATGGGACGGCGCCTCAGCGGCCTGAGCCTGGATGCTGCTGACCATGCTCAACAGCAAACCGGCGGTGATGCGTGTGTTCATCGAGTCGATCCCTCTGCTTCAAATGCCTGTCTGCCGTTATAGAGGCGGTCAGCGCAGATGGGAAGCGTTATCCCGCAGAGGAGGGCGGGACGTCCTTTGCCCGCTTGGCCGCCTGCCTGGCAGGCCGTGTTTTTGCGCGACGATGCCGATACAGCGCGACGGCCGCGCCCACCACGACCACGCCCAGGAAGATCGGCAGCCGATAAGGCTTCAAGTTGCCGAACATAGTCTCAAGAAAGCCCCCCGCCCAGTAGCCGGCCGCGAGAAACAGACTTGCCCAGACTGCGGCGCCAAGCAGGTTGATGATTGCAAAACGAATGGGCGACAAGCGACTCGCGCCGATAACCAGAGGCCCGATCAGGCGCATGCCGTAGAGAAAACGCACCGAGAAAATGGACGCCGTGGGGTAGCGCTTGATCAGGTCGGACACGCGGTCGATGGTCGCTTGCTGGCGGTGCAGGCGCGGCAGCAGGCGTGGCCCGAAGTAGCGCCCGGTCCAGAACAGAATCTGATCGCCGAGCATCCCGCCCAACGTGGCGTAGATGAGCACTTGCTGCCATTGCAGGACGTGCTGGTGCGCCGCCAGCCCGCCGAGGATCAGGATGGTCTCCCCTTCCAGCAGGCAGCCGATGAAGATGGCCCAGTACCCGTAGTTTGAAAGCAGATAGTTGAAGTCGATGTGTTCGAACATGGAAGGCCGGTGGTTTCGGTGAATGGGTGGCTGCTTAAAGACCCAGCAGCGTGCGCGCCTCGGAGGCGCATCGCACGGCGTTCGACCGAAGCCGGTCGTCATCGGTTCGGTCGCCTTAGGTCGAATCTTCCTGCGCCATGCCGTCAGGGGAAGGTCTGTAGATCGCTCAGGCAGTGGATCAGGTGATCGTAGACAAGACGTACCCTGCTCGGCACCGGCCCTGACTGCGTCCGGTACACGGAAAGGTCCATGGGCGGCGGCGCGGCATTCGGCAACACCTCGATCAGACGCCCGTTGCGCAGGTAAGCCTCGGCCAGGTAATGGGGCATCTGCGCAAACGTGACGCCCGCCAGTACGAATTCCAGTTCGGTCTCCGGGTCATCACAACTGAATGCGGGGGAGGGTGGCGAGTAGCTTTGGCCTCCGGACAGAAACCACGGCCAGGGTCGTCCATTGTTGCGATCAATCAGCGTCGACAGCGGCAGCTGTTTAAGGTCTTCCAGCGCGGATGGCATGCCCACTGCCGCGATCAAGTCCGGCGACGCGACGATCTTCAACGGCACTTGCGCCACCACTCGCGCGATGTAGCGCCGGTCCCGGACCGTGCCAATGCGAATGCCGATATCGATCCTCGAACCGACGGCATCGGTAAGTTGGTCATCCAGGCTCAACTCGATCCGCAGGCCGGGATGTTGCTGCATCAATGGCTGGAGGAAACCGGCCAGATACAGCTTGCCGATCGAGTGAGGCGCGGTGATGCCTACGCGGCCCACCACATCCGCCGCGGGATTTTTCGTGTGGGCCGCGAACAGGCGATCGAACTGGTCGAGGGTCTCACGCGCCTGTCGCGCCACGTCTGCACCGTACGCCGTGACATGAGCCTGTCGCGTGCTGCGATGAAACAACGGCTCGGCGAAGGTTCGCTCTAGTTCCTTTATTGCGCGGGTGACCTTTTGTGGCGAAGTGCCGAGGCGAGTCGCGGCTTCCCGAAACGTGGGTGCGTCCACAGCCACCAAAAAGATACGCAGCATTTCCATTCGGTTCAGCATGGGCGGGCGCTCGTGTTCCAAAAAGTGGAATTCTGAAAACCGAACTCTTCCATTTTCTGACAGGAATATCCATCGCAAACTGGCCCCATCAACTTCCCAACGCTTCAGGAGAACTGCAATGAGCAATGGCATCCAAGGCAAAGTCGTCGTCATTACTGGCGCCAGCAGCGGACTCGGCGAAGCCACCGCGCGGCACCTGGCAAAACTGGGCGCCAAGGTCGTCCTCGGCGCACGCCGTCAGGAGCGTATGGACGTCATCGTCCGCGACATCAAGGCTACCGGCGGCGAGGCATCGGCCTACACCGTTGACGTCACTCGCCGAGACGACCTGTCGGCACTCGTCGAAAATGCTGTTCGCGACTTCGGCCGCATCGACGTCATGATCAACAACGCCGGCCTCATGGCCATCGCGCCGATCGCCGAACTGCGCGTCGACGAATGGGACCGCATGATCGACATCAACATCAAAGGCGTCCTCTACGGCATCGCCGCCGCACTGCCGAAGTTCGAAGCCCAGGGCTCCGGCCACTTCATCAACATCTCATCAGTGGCCGGCATCAAAGTCTTCAGCCCGGGCGGCTCCGTCTACAGTGGCACCAAATACGCCGTCCGCGCGATCTCCGACGGCCTGCGCCACGAGGTCGGCGGCAAGATCCGCACCACCACCGTCGAGCCCGGTGCCGTGGATTCCGAGTTGAAATTGGGCAGCGGCCATCAGCCGAGCGCGGATGTGGTCAAGGAGTTCTACAAACAAGCGATCCCGGCCGAATCCGTCGCCCGCGCCATTGCCTACGCGATCGAACAGCCGAGTGATGTGGATATTAACGAGATCGTGCTGCGGCCTACTTCGCAGGACTTTTGAGGGGGGGGTATTGCGGCGTGACCCCCCCGGCGCATTCCCGGCTAAAGCCAGTCCGACTGAATGTACGCATAGTAGGACCGGCTTTAGCCGGGAAGGGGCCGGTTTGAGCGCCATCAGATTTGCAGCGAACGCATACCGCTTTCTGCGGCGTTAGTGATGAGTAAACGGCATAGCTGACTGGCCCGTGACTTTCGGCCCTCACCAAATCCCGCCCACAAAAAAACCGGCTCAAATCTGGCCGGTTTTTTTGTGCTTCAAGTCACGTAACCACTTGAAGGTGTTGCTGTTTGGTGCCCCGAGGGAGAACAAGACAGCGTCGAATTCGCCCATAAATATCGGGGTTTTATACGGGAAGCCTTTGAATCTACTCAAATATCTACTCACAAATACTGGTAAGCAATTGCTGGGTGCATGCGTCACTTTTCCTGCAGAAACGTGGCACCGTGCTATGGTCCATAAGACACAAAAGGCGAGTCTCAGACCCGGTCAAAATTAGCTGAGTCGCTGCCAAATTCCCGTTCGGGACCACCGCTGAAAGGACGCAAGATCGTGCTCGAGAGAATTGAACGAATCCAAGGAATAGGGCTACTCCACGATGTCGACGGCAAGGCGCTCAAATTATCCAGCATCCAGCTGATCTACGCGGATAATGGAAGGGGCAAATCGACTCTAGCGAGCGTTTTGAGATCAGTGTCGACAGGTGATGTTTCTACAATCACCGAACGCAAGACCGTCGATCGTAATACCCCGCCCGCAGCCACTTTGACATTTGGAAGCGGGCATAAAGTCACGTTCAAAGACGGATCCTGGTCAGAGCAGCGTCCGGAACTGTTGGTCTTCGACGCTGAATTCATCGAGAAGAATGTGCATTCTGGGGGGGTAGTCACCCCTGGTCAGCGAAAAAACCTGTTGCAGTTTGCGCTCGGCGCTTCCGCAGTCAAAGCGCAAGCTGCTGAAGACCAGGCTACGAAGTCGGCATCAGCAGCCAATGCCGCAGTCGCGCAAATTACAGCCCAGTTGGCTGGCTACCATCAGGGCATGCTTCTGCCGGCATTCATTCGACTTAAGCCAGCCGCGGAACTAGAAACGCAGCCGCTTGTAAACGATCTCCGAAAGCGTATACAGGTAGCGCAGAACATCGGGGTGGTGATGGCTCGGCCTCTTCCAGCAGAAATAACCGAGCCTATGTTTGACATCGATTCGCTTTTCACAATATTGAACACGTCATTAAAAGACGTGGAGGAGAATGCAGAGCAGATTGTAAGTCAACATTTCAAAAAGCCGGGATACGATAATATAGAGAAATGGGTAAGTGACGGCTTGCGATTCGATGATGGTTCGACTTGTCCCTACTGCTCCCAAAGCACTGACGGCGTGTCACTGATTAAAGCCTATCGGACTCACTTCAATAAAAAATATGAAGAGCTAAAGTCAAAGGTTTCAGTTCTTGAAAGAGGGGTTCTTGCGAGGACTTCAGATTCAGTTATAGATACATTAGATGTAGCCTTGGCGACATCTAATGCGGCTCTTGTGGCATGGTCGGTTGACCATGAGTTACCGCAGGTTACATTCGATCGTAACAAAGCAAAGGAGGATATTACGACGCTTAGGACCTATCTGCTGTCGTTGGTGGGTACGAAGCTGAATAAACCCCTAGAACCTATAGGTGACGACGCAGAAAAACTTTTCGCTAAAACTCAGTGGCAGAATGTGCTGTCGCACATACAAAATACAAACTCCCAAGTTCGAGATGCTCGGAAAGCGATTGAGAATTACAGAGCCAGCCTACAATCTGAAAATATCGGCATGATGAATCAGAGCATTATCAATCTTGAGTTGGCGGTGTCTCGCGGGAAAGCTGAAGTCACGGACTTAATTACCTCACTTGCAGCCGCAAGGCAGAAGGCAGTCGACGCTGAGACATTGAAAAAGACTGCTAGGGCCGCCCTCGTGACTCACATGAGCGAAACTCTAAAGACTTTTCAAAAGTCAATTAATACAATATTGCTTAAGTTTGGTGCTTCTTTCTCGATTGAAAAAATGGACGCGAACTTTAGGGGAGGTGCCCGCAGTGAATACGGCCTGTCGCTAAGAGGGATGTCGATCACTTTAGACGGCACACCCCGCTTCTCCACGGCACTAAGCGAAGGGGACAAGCGGACACTGGCGTTTGCTTTTTTCGTGGCTACAGTCGCAGCAGATACTGAACTGAAAGATAAGGTGGTCGTCATAGATGATCCAATGTGCAGTTTGGATGCCAATCGCAAAGCCCAAACTATTGGAGTTCTAAAAACGATAAGTGGTAAGGCCGAGCAGATTGTGATTCTTGCTCACGATCCATTCTTCATTCGAGACCTGCGAGATAAGCTAACAGCAAAGGGTGCGCCTGCTCTGCAGATTTTACAGCTACAGCATTCTGTCGATGGCTATAGTGACTTGGCAAAATTCGACCCCGATAAAGAGTGCGAATCGCCGTTCTATAGGCATCACCGATTGATCATGGAGCTTAGCGCTGGAATTTCCCATGATAATCGGACCGTTGCACAGGCAATAAGACCGTTTCTAGAGGGGTATCTTCACAGGCGATTCCCGGGGCTTATACCAAGGGACTTGATGTTTGGACAGATAGTTGGGCACATTGCAGCTGCTCAGCCGAACGATCCTCTATATTTTGCCCACGGCTTGCTTGAGGAACTTCAAGAAATAAATAGCTATTCTGGACAATTTCACCACGACACTAACCCCGGACTGTGCGAAACAATACCGGTAGTGACGTCGGAGCTGATTTCCTTTGGGCAAAGAGCTCTCACGTTAGTATATCGAGGCGCCGCTTAGTCCTCTGTGGAAGGGGAGGTGTAGTAGATAAAAGCAGGGGATATTCCTCTGCTTTGTCCTTGTTTGGGCAATGCGGATTACAGACGATCACCCATCCGAACGTAGTCAGCTCCTCAGCAGGAATATCATCTATAACCTGTCCTCTGCATAGATAGAGGCAGAGATTATCGCACCTCCCCAACGTCGATAACCTATGCAGATCGGGACGGGGTTGCCGCTGGCCGTGGTGTTCTTCGCGCTACCGAACGCGTAGCTTGGCAAGTTATCCGGGGAACCGCTCTGCCGCAGGCCTGACGCCTGTGGGCTCAGCATCTGGATAACGCCGCCGGCGGTCATCGCAACGCCTGCCGCAATCAGGTTGGGGCTTCTGGCATAGGCACCTACGACGATCAGCACAATGCCGAGCACGGTCTGAAGCACTCCGGCACGTTTTGCGCCTGCGATGACCGGGACAATACGAATTTCCCGAGAACCGCCCAGATCGAAGCCATCCTCGACGATATTCTTCCGGTTTCGGAAAACGGCGAATCGCATCCCCAGCCGGGCCAGCCTGGCTACTTCTGCAGCGAAGCCGTCGACCGTGTTTTTCAGCGCCTGTAACCCCTCATTCGCGCAACCGCTGTCGAGCTGGTAGTCCTTGTAGCGGAAAAACTTGCGCGCCAGCGATCCGGACAAGTAGATGCGGGTCTTGGGCGTGAAATGCGCTGCTGTGGCGGCCATAGTCATGAGCTCAGTGGGTGTGGTTTTGGGATGTCGGCGCCGATCAGCTCGGCAAGGATCATGCGTGCGGCTACGGCATTTTTTCGAATGGCTATCTCGCGAACTGGATTGGGGTTCCAGGCTGCGCAGTGAATCGATGCCTCAGCTCGGGCGCAGCGACGATCTGACGTCACGCGCCACAGTTCTGCGGCGATGGTGGCCTCAGCCTCAGTGAAGTACGGGCCGTCGAATTGCACGCGCCCGCCTTTCACAATGTCGCTTACGCCCCAGACCTTATAGCCGCCGACCGTTTGAGGATGAGGCTCGAAATCAGTCACCTTGCAGGCCTCGCTGAATCGTTGGTGATGGGTCATCTTTGAGCCTCGCCGGCTTAACATCCGAGTTAACAAAAAGTGAAATTGTTAACACTCCCGCGTTAACAACAAAACTCCTTATTCCCCGCAAATCCGGGCATTTCGCACTGACGCCAGTGGCGAAATTTGTTAACTCGGCTTTAACAAAAAAGTGTGAGAGGGGAAAAAATCTCTGCGTGCGGTCGGGGGCGGTGTCCGAGGCCAAAGGCCCCAAAGTTTCGACCCGCCCCACCCGCGAATGAGAAATTCTCTCATTCGACGCCGAAATCGTGGGTTTTGCACGGAATCGGCGTTGTGGTCAGCCATCAGGCCGAGTAGTCGGGGTCCAGAGTCGGAGGGCTGGCCCGCAGCGCCTCGATCGCGGCCTTGTGGCTCATGCCACTCGCCAGCAGGTTGTCGATCTCCTTGCGGATCTGGTCGCGGCAGGCGGCCTGATAGAGCAGGGCCCGGCTGTGCGCAATCTGGTTCAGCGCTTGCTGAATGGGTTTCGGTAACGTTTCGGGTTTGGTGAAGCTCATGTGTGCAGTCCTCGCGGACCGGGCCGACGCATCGACCCGATCCAGCCAGTGGTTAAGGGGCGGTTTGGGTCAGGGACACCAGGCGCATCGAGGATGGGGCGTACACGGCGAGGCCGGCGCGAAGCTCGGCGAGGATCGTGACCAGGTTGCGTCGGAAGTTATCACCGTCCATTCGGCTGGCTTCCACCGTCACCTCTTGCCGGTCGAGCAGCGCAGTGGTGCTCGTGTCGAGGATCAGCGCACCGAGCTCCGGCATCCCCATCGTGACAACCACGGGCGTGCCCCACAGGCTAGGCGGCGCAGGATCGCGCGGGGTGCCGATCACGTACTGGCCGTCACCGTCATTGGCGCGCTCGCTCTCGATGGCGAACCAGTCGCGGGGGTTCATCACGATCACGTTAGGATTCCACCCGGCTGCTTTCAGATCGGTGAGCGCCAGGCCGATGCGATCAACAGGCTTGCCAGTGGTGATGCCGGCGGCGGGCGCCTGGGCAATGAAGCCGAGGATCTCGCCTGGGCCACCATTACCGATCAGCAGTTCCGCCTCGAGCTTCTGACGGACACCCACGCTCATGAGTAGGCCGATCTGATCCTGGAGCTGGGTGTTGTCGTTCAGCACCTGGAGGCTGGCCGGAATCCAGGTCGCAATCGTGGCAATCTCGGCACGGTCCATTTTGGTGGGGAGTTGGCCCTCGGCCTTCTCGTCGCCTTCCTTGACCTGGTAAGCGGCGCCACTCAGGTAGCCGTCGAGCCGGACATACTCATAGGTCGAGCCTTCAACCGGGACGATCGGGAGAACGTCCAGCAGGCTCAGGCGCGGTTGCGGAATCCCTTGGATGCCCGGGGCGCGTACCGGCGCGGTCGGGTAACTGGTTGATCCGGCGGTGCCTTTGTTGGGGTTGGTCACCGCTGCGCGCAGGCCTGTTCCAACGCGCATTTTGCCGGTGGATTTTTGGCCCGCTCGAATCACCGAGATACCATCGGCATCGATCACCGCGGCGCTGACGACATTGGTGTCCGGCTCGCTGCTGCTTTGGGTTTTATTGAAGCCGCCGGCGACTGCGCGTTGCTCTAGCTCCAGCAGGCGGGCCTGCAGCTCAATCTGCTTTTCGCCTTGGTTCTCGATGGTTTCCTTGTGCGCTTTCAACGCGGTGAAGGCATGGCCGAGGTCTTGATCCATTTCGCTCATCTCTTGAGTGATGGTGGCGAGATGTTCATTTCCGCCAGCCGAATTTTGGTGCGCGGCGAGAGCTGCTTTCAGCTTTTGCCAGCGTTGGTTATGAGGGGTAGTCATGGGGTAATCCCATTGAGGTGTTATGGGAGCCGCCCCAGCGCGAGGCGTGAGGCGGTGGGCAATCCCCCAGCGCACGGCGTGAGTTCATGCCGACTACCTTATGCGCGCACACAAGCCCCAGTCTTCGGCGAAGTCCGACGTTATGCGGCGGTATTGGTCGCGAAGCGCACGATGTCGGCGACTTTGTAGAACCTACGGTTGCCGCGGCGAATGAAAGGGATCGGGGCCTGCCCGTCTGCCGCGAGTCGGCGCAGGTAGCTGGGGGCGTACCCCAACAGTTCAGCCGCGGCCGGTTCCGGCACCAGGCCTCCGATCAGGGGCGTTACACCCGCTGCGGCCAAGCGCGCCGCTATCTCTTCCTCAACACTACTTGTCATGCGATGGCTCCTGAGCTGCTGGGTCGCAGCTCGGTCTGAACTTTTAATTTCGCGGGTGTAAAAAAATGACTGAGCGGACGGTCACTTAGCCAAAGGCCCCAAACTTTGGGGCTGCCCCCGGCCGGCGCGGCTTTCGGTCGCGGTCTTGGCCTTGTGGCACGCCTCACACAGCGATTGCAGGTTCTCGTCCGCATCACTGCCGCCCGATGCCTTGTTCGCGATGTGATCGACCTCGCAGGCCTCCGTAACGCGTCCGTCGTGTGCGCAGATTCTGCAAAGGTAGTGGTCACGTTTGAGCACACGATCGCGCTTCACTCGCCAGGCATGACCGTAGCCCCGCTCGGTGGTGTTGCCGGCGCTCGGCCCGCGACGGCTCCAGCCTGTGCGCAAATGCGCGTGCTCGTCGCAGTACCGAGGATTGCGGGTCAAGGTGTTGCAGCCCTGGGCGTTGCAGGGCTTCTGCGGTCTCTGTGGCATTACTTCAACTCCATCTCACGGGCGATCTGTTCAACATCGGTACCGCGATCAAGCGCACGTTGCGCGTCGCGGACCATCTGGGTGATGGCCTGGTCTTCAAGCCGCTGCGCCATGACCGAGGCTTTGCGAGCGATCATCTCGGCCAGCGTGACGGGGAATGGTTGGCGGGCTGGGCGGCTGTAATCTGTCCTGCTCTTCACTTCTACGTACTCCCTTGGGATGGATTGGTCTTCTGCCTGAGGCCCTTGTCTTTCGTGGCGTGCAGCCGTTTAGCAATGCAAGTGGTCCCGGCTATGTCCCACTGTGAAGCTCTCGGAAGCCCTGGCTGTCGAGGTGGTCATGCCACGTCTCCAGCGCCTTGCGCTTCATGCCCTCGGCGGTGGTGTGGATGTAGGTGGCGTCCAGGTCTTTCATAGCGTGGTTGAGCAGCATCTCGCCCACCATGTAGTCGACGCCCAGATCGGCCCAGCCGGTGCGAGCCACCTTGCGCAGGTCGTGACTCGACCACTCACCCTTGGCCAACTCTGCGAACAACGTGCTGGCCTTGCTGGCACTCACCGGGGCGCCAGGACGACCGGGAAACACATGAGGGCCGGTGTAGCCATTGGCGTGCTGCTGATCGCGGTAGCGCTTGAGCAACGCGCAGGCTTGGGCAGTCAGGGGCAACGTGTGCTCGGCTTTGGTCTTGGTGTCTTCTTCAGGGATGAACCACAGCCCGGTGGTGAGGTTGATGTTCTTCCAGCGCGCCAGCCGCGTTTCGCCCAGTCGCGTGCCGTGACACAGCATCATCAGGGCCAGCATCGATGCAGTGGGCGCGAGCTCATACTTCTCTGCCAGTTGAACCATGAGCGCGGGCAGATCGTCGCCACGCACTCGCGCTGGCTTGGGTCGGATGCGGGTCGCAATGAAGTCGGTGAACTTGAGCGTGGCCATCGGGTTGACCGGCAGCATCTTCAGGCGCAACGCCTGGCTGAATGCCACGGCCAGCACGCCATAGACCAGGCGCACGAACGAGGCCTTGTATCGCTCCTGCATCGGCCACATCAGCAGGCGATCCAGAGTCGGGCCGTTGAACGTGGACAGCTCGACCTCTTGCAGCCGAGGCACCAGGTGACAGCGCAGCGCAGATTCCGCACCCGCTTTGCGCTTGGCCGACAACGCCCGATCGCGCTTCATGCGCTCGGTGTACCAGGTCAGTACGTCGCCCACCGTGCGCCAACTGCTGGTGGTGGACACGGCGTCCGGATTGACGGCGCGTCGAGCGAGGATGGCCGGAAGCGTGGACTGCATCAGCTTGGCGTTGATGCCGGGGTAATCACCGGCTTTTCCCCACTTTCCGCGCACCACGACGTGCCAGGCGCCTTTTGTGCGATTGGTGGTGGAGTAGCGAAAGCGCAGCTCCGGAAAGCGCGGGTCGCGCAACTGGCGCACGGTGCCCGTCGCCTGCTTGCGGATCTCGGCGTCTGTGATGTTCAGGTGTAGCGTGGTCATTTGCCCGGTCCTTATGTCGAGATGCGCGCAAACTTGCTCACATCCCATTGACCCCAGATCTGGGGAAGTCTGATGCGTCCAAAACTGGACGCATCGCCCATCGGTCAACCTCAGCCAGTAGTGGAAGGGATGCGCTCAAAACTGAGCGCACTCACTGGCCCCGGCTTTGGGGTCAGCTCCTGTGCAGCCCCCAGTGGGGGATGTATCCAAACTTGGATGTATCGGGTCCTACACCAACGGTGGATCACGCTGCTCTAACGGGTTGTTAACGTTAAAGGCGCCTTCGACCACCAGTGGTGGCCGGATCCCGAATCCGGTGACACCGCTAACGGTTAGGTAACGGTGGCTGCGTTACTTGCCCAGTTCGGCATCCGGCCACCGGCCCCGAACATTGGCCAACGCTTCTTCTCGCGTGACCGGCTCGGAAATCATCGTGAAAGGGAGGTAACCAGGGACCAGCACTGTCCAGCCCGCGCGACGCTCCAGACCATCGCCAGCGGTGAGCTCGGCCAGTAGCGTCAGGCGATGTCGGCGCACGTAGCGGGTGATTTCATCGGTGATACGGTCGCGAGGGCCGATGCGTACACGCATCCCGTTCCGGCGTGCCGTGATACCCCGATCCGTGAGGAAGTCGAGGGCGGCCATCACACGTCCACCCCGTCGTCATCGAGCGTCGGCAAGCACGTTCCGTCGGGCAGTGGGGAGGTGAGCAATTTGTTCCAGTCGTGCCCTTTTTCTTCCCAGTCGTGCCCTTTTTGTGCAGTCGTGCCCATGTCTAATGGTGGGGCCGACTGTGGG